>NZ_AHMN02000021.1 GCF_000243695.2 Leptospira kirschneri serovar Cynopteri str. 3522 CT
AATCGAGGGAATATATGGGGATAAAAAGGATCCTTTCTGGTTCAAATGACCTCTTGCTAATTCCAAACTACAAATTCATTGGAGTGATCGATTCATTTTTATCATCTTCTTCATCGTGGATATAAAGAAGCCCGTAAGAACCCATAACCTTACCCACAAGTTGAATAGGATTTTAGAATCATAAGGCTCAAAAACGCACATTTTTCAAGTGTTCCGACAAGAATGAGTCTTTTTACTTGCAAAAAGCATGTTTTTCTGATAGAGAAAAGTCTTCCGAATTTCTCCACCTCCGCCCCCACCCAAAAATAAGGGTGGGAACTCAGTTTTACAGAGGATTTGTCGTAATTCCCACAGATTTAATATTGAAATCTAAATACTTGTGGGTAAGGTTATGGTAGAGAGCGTTTTGCTTTAGTTCAATTTTGATTCTAAAATCCTATTCAACTTGTGGGTAAGGTTATGATGTTACTACCCGGACGCATGAAAATAGTACCAAGTTATTAACGGCCGAATTTACGAAAAAAATAGTGGTACTTAAAAAATACCGCAAATTCGGGATTTACTGCATTTTAAAGCAGGACCAAAATATTCAAATTTTTGAAACAATCTAATCCAAGTATTCTATTCATCTGTCCGAGTAGTAATTAATAATCGATTTACAGTTTTTCCTAATCAAACTGGTAATTGCAAAAGTTAGAATATATCTATCTAAAGAATGAGTGGGTAAAAAATAAAATTCGGAAAATCACTTCCAAATCTAAAAAGGCTACGGTAAAAGAACATACGATAGACTTTTATTTTTATATGAGCATGGGTAAAAATATTTCTAGGTTAAATCTTCCGGAGTTATATTTTTGAGTTTTTTGAAATAGTTGAAAAATGTGTTTTCTATCGTTTCCCTTCTCGAATTTTTACCGGTTCCTAAGACAAACAAACGATCTTTGGCTCTTGATAAACCAACGTATAGAATTCTTCTTTCTTCTTCAATGATCTTTAAAGTAGAATCGAGTCTTACGTTCCAGCCGTCTGCAACGTCAACAAATACGGTATGGAATTCTAAACCTTTACTTGCATGAATCGTCATTAGATAACGTTTTGGAATACCTTCTCTAATATATTCAGAAATCCTAAAATTAGACCTACATAAAATTTTAAAATCGTCTTTCGAAGTAGGAATCGCTCGATTAAGAAATGGAATTAGATCTGCTGTTTCTTCGATGAAGATCTTTCCGACAAAACCTTTTTCATGACGAAAAGGAAAAACTTCTTTGTCGATCTTATGACGATTCTTTTGGATTGGAATCGAGGATGTGCTTATAATCTCCGGAAGAGACCGGTAATTCGTGTTTAAAAAATGAACCTTACAGGGTTGAAAAAGATTTTGAAAGTTTAAAAAAGCTTCGGGAGAAGTTCCTCGAAAACTATAAATTGCTTGGCTGTCATCTCCTACCACGACGATAGACGCGCTTTGGGACAACAACTTTAGGAATTCAAGTTGTTCTAAATCGGTATCTTGAAATTCATCTACTATGATTTTTTGAAGGAGGCTTCTGGGTTTAAAGGTCCATTCCTCTTTGTTTTTAAGGCCGTCTAAGAACATTTTTACTAAATCTTCAAAATCTAAAAAGCCATTGTTTTGTTTGAATTTTTGATAAGCGAATTCTAAATCTTTTTTGAGTTCTGAAAAATTTTCTTGGATAAAAGAAATATTTTCAGCCCAAAAAAAATCGTAAGGAATTCCACCGATTTTATTTTGTTCTTTTTTTAGAAATCCTCGGTAGAATTGATTTTTCTCTTCCGGAGAGAGGATTTTAGGTTTTTGTAATATAAATCTAGGATGCCATTGACTGAGAGCATATAAACAATATGCGTGAAATGTTTGAACTCTGATAGAATTTTTATCCGTGACTTTTTGGATTCTATTCGAAATTTCAATCGCGGCTTTGCGCGAAAAAGTTAGAACCAAAACGGATTCTTCTGGAAATAAGTCTTCAACTAAAATTCTTTCGATGATCCCAACCATCGTACTAGTTTTGCCAGAACCTGCGGCGGCGACTACTTGAACAAATCTTGTGTTTTCATCGATTACTTTTTGTTGTGCTGAACTGTATTGAACTTTGTTTTTCATTTTTTCCCTCTTATGGATTACGGTTCCGAGAGCCGAAAGCACGGTTCTATTTTTTTAATGTTTTTACGGATTGATTACAGAAACATATAAAAATGATACCGACATCAACGGTGGCTTTTGCGAAAAAGTAAAAGTTTTTATAGATTGAAATATTTATCTTTTTTAAGTAAGGTTTTAGATTTTAACTTTTTAAAAGAAACTTACTCATAAGTATATAATAAAGAACTAAAGCAACAGTTTACATTTCAATCCTATAAATTTAGAGTAAGAAAATTCTGGCGAATCCAACTTCGCCGAACCGCGCTCTTTAGTTCCAGTTAATAAATTGTATGAAAGAAACTTAATGCGATATTTTGTCTTAAGTTTCAATTTAAAACGCGATCTGTCGAACGACTCATGGGGAGTGAGACGCTGAGTTAGAGAGAGCGTTTTGCTGAGTTTCAAACGTTTTCGCATTGGACTACGCCGAACTCGCGTTAACCGACACGTTATCGTAACATTTACGACGTTCGATTTTATAAGGATCAGTAAAATATTATTTTATGTACTGTTGTAGTGAATTGGTTTTACACAGAAGTATATACCAAAGTATTCAATAGAGTTATTGAAAAATCAATTCACCATGTGTTGAAATGGACCATTGAAGCGGTTTTTCTGATCTTCCGCATGGAATTTTTCAACAACTCTAATGTTTTACGCAAAAATAGGACTTGTCTACTCGGACGTATAAAAATAGTACCAAAAAATTAACAGGTAATTTCTTTAAAAAAAGAAGTCCTCGTGAAATTGCGTCAAACTTAGAATTGTTAGCTTTTTTAAAAGGATCTCACATTCTAAGTTTTGAAACAAGTACAAACATAGTATTCTTTTCACAAGTCCGAGTAGTAATAACATGAGTTTGGTGTAAGAAGATGGGAAAGAATTTTCTCAAAGTATAAGTTCCTACAATTTTATAAAGTCATCTATTTGCAAAGTTCGGATTTCAATTTTTTTCAGAAAAAAAATGAATCACGGACTCTTTACGTGAACTCACGTTAGTTACTGTGAGTTGCAAAAATTACTATATGGGATGAATCATAAAGAGACGTAATCTGTGGGAACTACCACGTTTTATCGAGGTTTCCAAGAAATTGATTTTTAAGTTTTTGTGATAAGATTTTTTTGATCTTATAAAATTGAATATTTTACTACTCGTAGATATCCAAAACAATACACTATCATGAACTTGTTTGAAAAGTTAGAATGTGGGAACTACCACAAAAAAGTTCAAAATCTCAGTAGGTTTTTTTGGGAACTTTTGGTAAAAATTGCCAGTTAATTTTTGGTATTATTCTCATACATCCCCAATCGTAAATTTTGATCGTAAACTTTTATTTCAAAGCAAAAGTATTTAGTACTTTTTTATATAGTTTTGAGTAAAATGAATAACATCGTTAAAAGTTGCTTATTAGAACACTTACAAAAAATTTTTTCCAAAATGAAATTCAAAAGCTCGCATCAATTTAATTAGAATTTATTCATTTGTGAGAAATTTTGCTGGATATAGATCCGATTTCTTGAAGTTTAAATGCCTAAAAATTAAGCAATGTTGATTGAATGGGCATTTGTTCTTATTTTTTTCGAAAATGAACTTTGAATGATTATAATGAGCGCAAATTTTTCATTTTAAGAAACAGTTTTAAGAGAAATTGTTTATAAAATGAAGAATGTTGTGTGATAGCTGGACAAACGTATCTCGATTAGGCATACTTTTTTATGTTGTGCTTATCACAATCAATTTTGAAATCAAAATCGTAAGTAATAAGCTTACTTTAATCGCAATGTATGCTTTCATATCATTTAGAACTGAAAATGCTTAATGAAAATAGAATATGCAAATTTTATAAAGTATTTGAAAGAATTTTTCAAAAAAGGACATATAAATTTTTTTTTTGATTTATTTCTTACTGTGGTGAAGTCAGATTAGTACTGAAGATTCGCTCTTCTAAAAATGTTCGTTTGAGGTTTCAATCATGAAAATAAATAAACTGATTCTTATCGTTTCCCTTTTTGGTTTTTTATCTGCAGGTTCCGTATTTGCTGTATCTGAAGAAGTTGAAGATCAACTTTTGGAAAAGGCGCTTGTTGAAAGTGCGGTTACTAAAGAACAAAAGACTGCGATTGGAAATTATTTAAAAGCGATTGCTCAACAAAAGGTAACTAGGGCAGAAGAACTTCGTGAACTTGCAAGAAGATCTACAGGTGGAAAATTTCTTGCAAGCAGCGTTCAATCTCAAAAATATTTGAAACAGGCTCAAGCTCTGGAAAAAGAAGCTCAAAGATATCAATCCGTTTTAGGAAGCCTTTAATATTTTCGTTCACTTCAACTTTTCTTTTTCATAGACTAAAAATAAAAAAGGCGCTGCGGCGCCTTTTTTATTGTAAGGGACCTTGTAATGAGTTCTATAAATTGAGTACTGAGATTTTTTTTTGTAAAACCATGTTTTAATGTAAAATACTGAATATTTTATTTATATAGTTCTGAGTAAGATGTTTTATGTTTTGATTTTTCAATTGAAAGTTATTTTGATTTAAAAAAATAAAAAATTCCTATGGTTCTCAATAGTTTGGTGCATATTACTGATCTTACGTTAATTGAGTTAAGATTATTTGTTTGCTCAAAATCATATAAAAAATATATAATAGAGTTGTTGAAAAATAAATTCTTCATCTGTTTTTGTTGTATTGAAATGGATAATTGAAACAGTTTGTGAATCTCTAATATAGAATTTTCAACAACTCTAATATTCTTCATTTAAATAGGTTTTACTGAGTTCTAAGAAAGCCGTCTTAAAAATATTTTAGAATTTGGAATTTTAAATAAAGATAATGTAAATTCTGTATAAGAAATCCTTTTTTTTAGGTCAATTTTTTCGTAAAAAAATAAATGGAAAACTTTCGCAAGTCGTGGATTTACTAGTTAACGTGAGTTTGGCATAACGCAAAAAGGATCGATGCGAGAGGGACTTAGCAGAATGCTCTTTATGAATCGCGTTCTATAATAAATTGAAACTAAAAACGATACATTGTATAACGTTTCCTGCATGCAATTTATTGACCAGAACTAAAGAGCCTGGTGGCTGCCTATGGCAAAGCCGGATTCGCTCTGATTTCCTTACGTAGAATTCACGTTATTTTAACGTGAGTTCGATAAAATTTAATGCGAAAGCGATTTTACTAATCTCCACTTTCAACAATTCTATTATTGAAATGTTAAACTATTCGGTTGGATACTTGATTATATAATTCTGAGTATGCATTTTATTATGCAGCCCTGAGTAAAACCTTAAATGAAATCGTCTTGAAATTCTGAATTTATGTGGTAGTTCCCACAGATTACGTCTCTTTATTGTTTACTGATTTCTATATAATAATCCCATAAACGGACAAATTCCGGTTAGAGGTAGAATTTTACGTATTTTTAGGATAACTCCGAGTCGTACTGAAATTTTCGTGGTAGTTCCCACAATTTAAATTTTCAGTACAAATTCTCAGATAAGACTCAAAGAATAGATATTGCATTTTTTTGAATTTAGAAAATACAACAATATCATTTCCAACTCTATCAAACCAAAAATGAGAACTCAATTCAAGAAACTACATCCTGATTGACAATCAGAAATAGAAAAAAATTCTTTCGAAGTGCGAAAGATATTTCTCATTTTAATACTCAGCTTACCAGTTCTGTATTACATCACAACCATCCTAAGTTGGGAAAAGAAAAAGAAAATCCCGATCACAGGAGATGAACCACATTATCTAATGATTTCGGAAAGTATTCTAAAAGATTGGGATTTTGATCTTAGAAACAATTACGAAGAAGACAGAGTTGTAAAAAAAATCATCGGCCCCGTAGACGTAGAAAATCATACGATAGAAAAAAATGGAAAATACTATAGTATCCATTCGATTGGAATTTCCTACATTGTATCAATTGGATATTCAATTTATGGAATTGTGGGTGCTCGAATAAGTCTTGCTCTTTTAGCAGGAATTCTACCTTTTTTATTCTATCAATTGGGAAAAACGTTTCAATTCTCTGGAACGGAAGCGACGGCAATCGCAGTTTTATATTCAATGAGTCTTCCTTTTCCTTTGGCTGCAGGACAAATCTTTCCAGATTTACCGACCGGAATATTATTCATCTTAGTTTTTACGATTCTACTTAAAATTGATTCTAGAACTTGTAGAGACATTCTCACGCCAAACACATACTCACCACCTCCAGAAGTTTTAAAAAAAAATCTCACTTCTAAGTTTAAAAAAATATTCGAAAATCAAAATATTCTTATTTTTGTATGTGGGCTTGCGATCGGAAGTCTAATTTGGTTCCATGTAAAAAATCTACCCATTATAACGCTTATACTTTTTTGGATCCTAATTGATAAAAAGTTAAATCTGAAATCCAAAGGAATATTGCTCGGTACTTCTCTATTTTTTATTTTGAGTCTTTTGATTTGCAATTTTATATGGTTTCAATCGATTTTCGGCCCTTATGGAAAAACAAATTCTCCCCCTACGTTCGAACTAAATTTTTCTCATTGGATCACAGTATTTTTAGGCCTTTTTATGGATCGAAACCAAGGACTTTTTTTTCAAAATCCTATGATATGGCTTCAGGGAATCATTGGATTTTTATTACTCATTCGAGATACAAATTCAAGAAAGATCGGAGTACTTCTATTATTGGTTTTAGTTTTACAACTTGGACTCAACGCAGGACATCCTTGTTCTTATGGGTGTCTTGCACTTCCAGGAAGATTTCAATGGAGTGCCGCAGTCTTATTTTTTTTGCCCGTTCTTTGTGGATGGAAAATGTTATCTAAACAAATTACTTGGAAAATTTTTATTCTTTATGTCATTTATCAAATTTGGATCGGAAAATATTGGTTTGATCACACTGCTTCTCTCTATCACTTAATGGAGCCAGATTCTAATAAAAGATTCGGGTTTTTTCCGAAAGGAATTCTTACTTATTTACCTTCATGGACTGATCCCAATTTATCTTGGAAGGATTTATTAAATTGGACTTGGATTGGAATTTTTTTAATGCCGATATTAATATTGAGTTACCTTTGGCTTTGGAACAATCGTAAGAGTCCCAAGGTCTGAATCCTTAGTTGACAAGGAAACTCAATAAGAACCAGTATTTTAAAAGTAAAGGATTTAAAAAATCGCCATGAAACTGAGTTTATATACAAATTTTCTAAAAACCGTGACTTATAGTGTGTTCCAAAATTTGATCATCGTTTATTTTTCGATTTTTTCTTCAAACCTATTCGCCCAAGAAGAAAATCAAACCGTAAAAGAAAAGATGACCTGTCAAAAAATTGAACTCATCATAAACGGGCAAAAATATGACGACGGACATAAATGTGTATCCTCGGAAGCAATTTGTTATTTGGTTGAAGGTCTTTCTTTGAGTTGTTTCGCAAAACCAAATACTGAACAAATTTCCGATAAACCAAAAACGAATTAAATAGATTTCTATAATATTCAAAAACAATTATTCTCCAATCCAGTCTTTGCATAGAATCTCTGTTTTATGGTCTCACAAAAATTAAAAATCTACTTTATGTAAATTTTCTAAAATATTTTTTTTTCATTTAAACGAATGGATAATGTCATTTTGTTACTTATAACATATAATAGAGTTGTTGAAAAATTTCATAGTGAAGATTCGTAAAATTGCTTCAATTGTCCATTTCAATTCAATACAAACAGATCAAGAATTAATTTTTCAACAACTCTAATAAACGTGAGTTCGGTCATGATTCATTTTTCTGAAAAAAGTTGGAATCTAAACTTTACAAATTGGTTCTTAAAATGTGGAAACTATCACAGGTCACGATTTCACGAACCAATCCTAAAATCGTAGGAGCTCATGCTTTTAGAAAATTCTTACATTTCCGGTTTACAAGAATGTGCGCCATTTTTACATTTGAGGTGTGAATCCAAGTACAGTTCGACTGAATTTTAAATTGAATCTGATTCGTCATCTTCGAGATGGTAAACGAATGACTCTCGAAGAACTCGCCAGTGTGACCGGAATCAACAATCAAAAAGATTTAAAAGAACAATTGGGAGAACTTTTTTTTCTTGGAGCAACTCCTCACGTTGCCGATTTGATCGAAGTCGATTACGATTCCGAAACGGATACGTTCGGTTTGATTTTACCTTTTCGTTTTGATTCTAGTTTGCGTTTGAGCATTCGAGAATGGCTGACACTTAGAAAAATTTTAGAAAAAGTTGTAGAAGTTAGCTCCGATCCAAAAACAAATTCGACTGCTCGTAAAATACTTCAGAAAATCATTTCTATTGTCCCTATCGCCGGCCAGGAAGCGCTTTCTGTTTACAAAACTGATATTCAAAGCGCGATTCAAAGCGAAAAATCTCTGATCTTGGAATATCAATCCAGAATGGGCGAAAAACCTACTCGTAGAAAAGTAGATCCTTGGTTTTTATTTCATTCATTAGAAGATTATTTATTAGGGTATTGTCATGAACGAAAGGCACCTCGAAACTTTCGTTTGGACAATATTCTTTCCTTGAAAATTGGTTCGGACCCAATCTTGCAGCCGGCCGGTCAAAAAAAATCGGATTATATCCGAGAGTTTGAAGAGTTTCGTAAAAGTTGGGAAAATTCTTCTGGAATCGCAGAAATCTGGCATACTCGAGAAGTGTTCTATAATCTCAATCGTAAGCTTGATTTGGAAAGGACTGAAGAAACCCAAAAGTTGGACGATGTAGTTTATCATTTATCCAAGGCCAAAATTCGAGAAGAAAATTGGTTTTTGGAAACGATTCTTCCATTTGGAAAAAATGTGATTTTGAAAAGTCCTGCTCATTTGGCAAAGAGAGTTTTGAGAGAATTAGAATCGATTCTTCGTTAGATACGATCGTGCCAATACTTAATTATGGAATATTATAAAAACATAAAATTTAAATAAATTGAAAGTGTTTTATATTTTTATTTTGGATTATTATTACTAGTTTCAAAACTTGTCGTTTTTCGATAAATTTTACAAAATGAAGATCAGGTATTTAATAATAATCTTATCTTTGAGTTTTACTCAGTGTTATATAGTAGATTACTGCAAATTATCACAAGAACCAGTTTGAGTACAAAATATTGAATTCAAAACTGTAAATTAGCGTTTTGTAAACAATTTGAAATTTGTCGGTATTTTTGAGAACCGGTAGTTGTTCCCAAGCTTTTTATAATATTTTGAATATATTATCGATTGAAAATGAATAAACATTTAATTATTAGAGTTGTTGAAGAATTAATTTTCCATCGGATTGAAATGAACAATTGAGGTAGTTTTGCTAATCTCCATTTTCAATAATTCTAATATTTTTGAGATGGTTTATGGTTTCTTTTCGTTATTCGTAGCGATAGAACCAGTTTTGCATTGAAGTAGTTTTTTACTACTCGGAAGTATGAAAATAGTACTATAAAATAAATGGACGATTTTACAAAGACGCAGAAATTCTCAAAAAATTATATCTAACTTAAAATCGTTGGCTTTTTGGTGTTAGATCTCATATTTTAAGTTTTAAACAGGCGCAGATATATCCCAAAGCAGTAAGATAAAAGTTTAAAATACTTAGTTTTGTAGAGATTATTAAAACGAATCGATAAAAAACCGTTTTGTTTATTTGTAGATATGAATTTTTTATTAGATGACAATCACAAAAGAAAATTTAATGAAGAAATTGATATTAAGAAAGTTGTCTTCGGATTTTATAAAGATTCACTAATGGAAAAATTGATGATACTTACAAAAGAATTTTTCATAAAACAAATGTGTATCATTTTGCAGGTTTTAATTTTTTTCATAAACTGTTCTGGAGTAAACATTGATTTCTCCCGCTAAAATTAATCTTGGATTAGAAATTCCGTTTAAACGTCTCGACGGGTTTCACGAAATTCGAAGTGTATTTCTAAAAATTTCTTGGGGTGACGATATAGAAATAGAACCTGCGTCTAACGGAGTTTTTGAACTTTTTTCTAATAACGAAATTATATTAGAAAAGCGTAAATTATATGACCATGTTTCCGAAATAGGTGATATTAAAAAAAACATTCTTTATAAAACCTTTATAAAGGCGAGATCTCTTTTTCCGGAACTACCGGGGGTAAAAATTCATATTACAAAACGAATTTCTCCTGCCGGTGGTCTCGGAGGAGGAAGTACGAACGCGGCTTCTTTATTAAACTTTCTTTTTTCTTGGCGTCCTTTTTTTACTTCCGATGAAATGTTCGTTCTTGCCGCCGAAATTGGTTCCGATGTTCCTTTTTTTCTAGGGGAAGGACATGCCTTCGTTACCGGAAAGGGAGAAATTTTAGAAGAAATAGAAGTTCATCATGGACAAGGAATTCTTGCGTTAACTCCGCAAGTGATGAATACATCGGAAATGTACTCCTTATTGAAAAAACCTTTACAAGAGAGCGCTTCTCAGAAAAATGGAAACACTCTGTCGGAAAATCTGGTTTCTATCCTAAAAAATGGAGATTGGAGCTCTCTTCAGGGTAGGCTCTGGAATGATTTTGAGCCGGTTGCCTTCCAACTTCACCCGGAATTGGGAGTTCTTAAGGACAAATTTCTGGAGTTTGGATCCAGTTATTGTTCTTTGACCGGTTCGGGTTCGAGTATGTACGGGCTGGTGCAGGGTCTCGAGATCCAAGAAGAACTGTTACAAAGGCTTAGGCAGGAATTCTCAAATCTCACATTCGTACGATTTAACTTTTAGAAACTGGGCTGTCGCCAAGTGGTAAGGCAGCGGTTTTTGGTATCGCCATTTCCTAGGTTCGAATCCTAGCAGCCCAGCCAATGAAATTACTAACATAGATTAAAGATGAAACCTACTCAGGATAAGGTCGCTGTGGTATTAGCCGCAGGGAAGGGCACCCGTATGAAAACGGATCAGCCTAAGGTTGCGGTAGAACTCAATGGCAAACCGCTGCTTCTACATGTACTCGATCATCTAAAAGGTTCCGGTGTAGAACGAATCGTAGTTGTAGTAGGTTACAAAAAAGAATTGGTTCAGTCTCTTTGCTCTAAAATTCCAGGTGTTACCTTTGCCGAACAAAAAGAACAACTTGGAACCGCTCATGCTCTTCTTTGCGCCGAAACAGAACTGAAAGATTTTCAAGGTTCCGTGATCGTTGCCTGTGGAGACGTTCCGATGATTACTTCCGAAACGTTTTCTAATATCGTAAAACAACACAAAGAGAATGAATTTTCTGCAACGGTCCTTTCCGCAGTCGTAGAAAAACCCACAGGATATGGAAGAATTATCCGCAATTCATCCGGCGAAGTAACGGCTATCGTAGAAGAAAAAGATTCTTCTGCCGAAGAAAAATTGATCAACGAAATTAACACCGGAACCTATGTCTTCGATGGAGAAGGTCTTTTTGATTCTTTGAGAAAAATCGGAAATCAAAACGCTCAGGGAGAATATTACCTTCCCGATCTAGTGAAATTATATAGAAACTCCGGAAAAAAGTTAGGTGCTATGAAACTCAAAAATCACCTTGAAAGTCATGGCGTAAATTCTCCCGAAGATCTACAGATGCTTTCCGCTTTGATTAAAGGGGAGGCCGTCCATCCATGAACGGAGACATTGCCGTATTTGCAGGAAGTTCTAATAAACAAATCGCCGAAGAAATTTGTACTCATTTAGGAATTCAATCCGGTAAAATTAATCTAAAGAAATTTTCTGATGGAGAAATTTCAGTTAAGATCGAAGATAACGTTCGCGGAAAAGAAGTTTTTATCGTTCAATCCACTTCGGCCCCAGCTAACGATCATTTGATGGAATTGATCTTAATTATGGACGCTCTCAGAAGGGCTTCCGTGTCCAGCATCAGCGTAGTGATTCCCTATTACGGTTATGGTCGTCAAGATCGTAAAGTAGAACCCCGTGTTCCCATTTCCGCGAGAGTTGTTGCGGATTTGATAGAGGTAGTAGGACTGGATCGAATTTTGACTATGGACTTACACGCGGATCAGATCCAAGGATTTTTTCGTGTTCCGGTGGACAATCTTCATTTTGCTCCTGTGTTAGCCGAATACGTTAATACTAAGAAAATTGATGATCTAGTAATCGTTTCTCCAGATTCGGGTGGCGCAGAAAGAGCCAGAGCTTTCGGTAAAAAAGTAAACGGTTCTCTTGCGATCATTGATAAACGTAGGCCCAAAGCAAACGTTTCGGAAGTGATGAATGTGATCGGAGAAATAGAAGGAAAAAATTGTATTCTTCTAGATGATATGATAGATACTGCAGGTACAATTTGTAAAGCTGCGGACGCACTTTTAAAACACGGAGCTAAATCTGTTTACTGCGCGGCGACTCACGGAGTTCTTTCCGGAGAAGCGGTGGATCGGATCAACTCTGCTCAATTCTCTGAGGTCGTTCTTGCAAATACGATCGCAATTCCTGAGTCTAAGAAAATTAACAAATTGAAGTCATTATCCGTAGCTCCTTTGTTTGCAAATGCGATTCAAAGGATTCATACAAATCAATCCGTAAGCACTTTATTCGATTAAGGTTAGGTAATATAAGAATGAGCCAGAACACGATTCACAAAATTGCAGTCAAAAAAAGAACAACAACAGGTAAAAATGAAAACAACCGTCTTCGTTTTTCTGGAATGATACCTGTAAATATTATCGGAGGTGGAGTTGCTACTTCCGGCGCGGTAAACGAAAAAGAACTCGAAAAGATGGTTCACTCCGGTATCAGACAATCAACTTTGATTGAACTCGATGTTGAAGGTCAAGGAACACAAAAAGTTTTCGTGAAAGAAATTCAAAGATTTCCCGAAATCGATAGAATCCGTCACGTTGATTTTTATAAAGTCGTGCCAGGCCAAAAGATCGTTACTAAAATTGGTATCGAAACCACCGGGGTTGCAAAAGGTTCCAAAACCGGAGGTCAATTTGAACATATCATTCACGAAATTAGAGTTAAAACGATTCCAGAGGATCTTTTGGAAAATCTTACGATAGACGTCACTGACCTCGATGTAGGCGACTCGATTAAAATCAGCCAATTGAAAGTTCCTGCAAGTTGGGAAATTTTAATTAATGGTGATCCGATCGTTACCTCCGTGAATAAAACGAAAGCTCTTCTTGCCGCTGAAAGAGCGGAAGCTAAAGGCGCCGTTGCAGACGACGCTAAAGCTAAGAAAGGTAAGAAGTAATACGAAATTTCCATCAGATTGAATCTGATAAACAGAATAGGTATTCATGAAGCTGATCGTCGGACTCGGAAATCCAGGGGATAGGTACAACAATAACCGTTCAAATATTGGTTTCAAAATTTTAGATGTTATCGCTAATAACATCAATGTTGAAATCAAGACTAAAAAGAAAAAGTCTTTGATCGGTAGAGGTGATTTTGAGGGAGAAGAAGTTGTACTTTTAAAACCTCAGACTTTTAGCGATCTTTCGGGAGAATCCGTTTTATATATCGCTTCGTTTCTTAAAATCCAAGTGGGAGAAATTTTAGTCATTCAAGAAGACTGGACACTTCCTCTTGGTAGAATCGTAGTCGATAAAGGAACTCAAGAGACGGATCATCCGGGAGTAAAGTCCATTGTTCAATCTCTTCGTTCTCCAAATTTCATTCGAATTCGAATTGGTATTCAGAACGAAGGATTTAATCTGAAAAATAGGGAATCTTTTTTGAAGGAAGATTTTGAACCGATGGAAAACCTGAGTTTGATTCAAATCATCAATGATGCGGAAGCTGCGATTCGTTCTATTTCTCTCGGAGATATAGACGACGTAATCGAAAAATATCATCTTTGATTTTGAAAAAATCTGACTGATTTTTGTTCTCTTCCGAATGCCTTTTGGTGGTTTCTGCCAATTCTTCCTTGCCTTTTTGAAGAAACATGAAATTCTATCGGAAGGAACCTCTTGCCTGTTTTATGTATCTCACAGGCGTCTAAGTTAAAGGGAGAACTCCATGAATAAAAATTTAAAAAACGTATTTTTCGTTTTAATTATTATGATGGTCGTTTTGATCATCGCCTACAACTACGAAAATAACGCAGGCGCTACCAAGGATATCTCCTATTCAGACTTTTTGAATATGCTAGAACCGGTAGAAGGTAAAAAACCTCTCGGTAAACTATATAAGGGAAACGTTGACAAGTACAACAAAATCCAAATTGAAAAGGACGTAATCGAAGGATATTATATTCCTTCCGAATATGCCGATTCGAAAACCGCTAAACCGGTTAAGTTTAGAACTACGATTGCTCCTTTAGATAAAGACCTGATTTCTTCTTTAAGAAGAGCTAATGTATCTTTTGACGCTCGTTCTGCGGAAGAAGGAAAATTCTGGAGCGTGATTGGAAGTAATATTTTACTCATCGTAATCTTGATAGGTCTTTTTTGGTTTATTATGATGAGGCAGATCCAGTCTACCGGAAACAAAGCGTTTTCCTTTGGTAAATCCAAAGCGAAGATGACTATGGATCCGAAAGTAAAAGTTACCTTTGAAGATGTGGCGGGTTGCGAAGAAGCAAAAGAAGAATTAGTCGAAATCATTGAATTTCTTAAAGATCCTAAAAAATTTCATGCGATCGGTGCGAGAATTCCCACCGGTGTTTTGTTAGTTGGTCCTCCTGGAACCGGTAAAACCTTACTTGCAAGAGCCGTTGCAGGGGAAGCGGGGGTTCCGTTCTTTTCTATCTCGGGATCGGACTTCGTAGAAATGTTTGTTGGGGTCGGTGCTTCGAGAGTTAGGGATCTATTCGATCAAGGTAAAAAGAATTCTCCTTGTATCATATTTATAGACGAGATAGACGCTGTGGGTCGTTTGAGAGGTGCCGGACTTGGAGGTGGCCACGACGAAAGAGAACAAACTCTGAACCAGATGCTGGTTGAGATGGATGGCTTTGAAAAGAACGAAGGTGTGATCGTGATGGCTGCGACCAACCGTGCAGACGTTTTAGATCCAGCTCTTCTTCGTCCGGGTCGTTTTGATCGTCAGGTTATGGTGGATCTTCCGGATATTAAAGGAAGAGAAGAAATTCTCAAAGTTCATTCTCGTAAAGTTCCAATGACCAGCGATATTTCTCTTCATTCGATTGCTAGGGGAACTCCCGGTTTCACAGGAGCGGATCTTGCAAATCTAATCAATGAAGGTGCGTTACTCGCGGCACGTAAAAATAAAAAAAGAGTCACTCAGGAAGAATTGGAAGAGGCTCGTGATAAAGTAATGATGGGTCCTGAGAGAAAATCGTTCTTTATTTCCGAGAAAGAAAAAGAAGTTATTGCTTACCACGAAGCGGGACATGCAATCCTGGGAACTCTTCTTCCTTATACCGAACCAGTTCATAAAGTTACGATCATTCCGAGAGGACGTGCCCTCGGTCTGACTCAATCTTTACCAAAAGAAGATAAACATATCCTTCCTAAAACGTATTGGCTGGATCAGATTGTAGTAGCGATGGGCGGATTTATCGCCGAAGAATTTAAGTTTGGAGTTACTTCTACCGGATCCAGCAACGACATTCAACAAGCTTCGAATATCGCGCGTAAGATGGTCTGCGAATGGGGAATGTCGGAGAAACTCGGAACTGTAAATTATAGTGGCGATCAAGCCAACGTTTTTATCGGAAGAGATATGGGTCATAGCAGTAAATATTATTCTGAAGAATTCGCTGCGATGATCGATAAAGAAGTCCGTGAAATCATTCAGACTTGTTTGAATAAAGGACGGGATTTAGTTCGTAAAAATGCTGCTAAGTTTGAAGGTTTGGCGAAAGCTCTTCTTTCCAAAGAAACCATCTCTCACGATGAATTGATGACGATCGTTCATCCTGCAAATGAAGAAGGGGCCAAAAAAAAACCGGAAAAAACAGTAAAATCTAAAAAGCAGAACGGAATTAAAACGAATCCAGCTTATAATGCCGGAATGGAATGAATTACTGGTTATTCAAGACGGAGCCGGATGTCTTTTCGATCGACGATCTTTATAGTTCTCCTTCTAAAACTGCACCTTGGGAAGGTGTAAGAAATTATCAGGCTCGGAACTATTTACGCGATCTTGTTCAAAAAGGAGATTTGGTTCTATTTTATCATAGTAGGGCAAATCCGCTTTCGATCGTTGGAATTGCAGAAGTCGTAAAACCTGGTTATCCGGATCATTTTGCTTTTGATCCTTCTCATAAATATTTTGATTCTAAAAGCAAAGTTGAAAGTCCTACCTGGTATATGGTGGATATTAAATTCAAAAAAAAATTTCCAACGCCAGTAACAACGGAAGAAATGAAAAAACATAAACCATTAAAGAATATGGTTCTTTTAAAAAAAGGGTCTAGACTTTCTATTCAACCGGTTTCTGCCGCCGAGTTTCAATTCATTTTGGGGCTTGCGGATGTAAAACTTTGATAATACTTTATTTTTTTCTAATGTTTTGTTTTCATTTAATGTACGTTAGTTGTAAGGATTATTTTGTAGAGAATTTGTCTCGAAATTTAAAAATATAGAAGGACTTACTACTTTTTCTGAATATTGTCGCTCGAACTAATTGAACACGAGTTTGATGTAAGGTTTTTATAATAACTTGATTTTTCTGTAAAAAATAAATGTGGGAACTCCACGGATTGTAAATGGGTTCCCTTACACCAAACGTTCATTATGTGGATAATCGAGGTTCTATTTGAACAATGATTGGCTAAGATATGTGGAGGATTTTATTTTTAATCGCCCACTTGTTTCAAAATTCATGGTATTTGATTCTATAGGAGTCAAATACAGTTTTGAAAAACCATCATTAGAATTGTTGAAAAATGAATTCTCCATCTATTTCCGTTGTATTGAGATAGATAATTGGAACAGTTTTGCAAATCTCCACTATGGAATTTTTCAACAACTCTATTGAAACGACCATTAGAAATTTATTTTATAGAGATTCTTTTCAGTTAAAAACTTATTTTTTAAGTCCTTTTAAATAAGAGATCAATTCTGGTGAAACTTGAATTGGTCTTTTGCGATATGTTTTCTTATATTCTTTCTTAAATTCTTTATGACAAGACTTGCAAGATTGTTCATAGTCTTTTGTTTTTAAAGCTTCTTGAGAAATTTCAGTCCACTTCGCTTTTTGTTCTTCTAATGCAAAACTGGGTATTGCTGTTAAGATTTTTTCTATATATTCCGGTTTTCCTTTTTTGGCTGCTTTGATTGCCGGCTTAGTATAATCTTCCATAAAGTCATGTACAGTCGTTTCTATTTTTCTTTCTGGTTGTGCTGAAAGGCTGAGGTTAATCAGAACAGATAACGTAATGGAAGAAATCGTGGAAATGTAGATTGTTTTTTTCATTCGGTTCCTCATGTAGAGTATTTTGAAACTCATATAAAGTTTTAGTTTGAAAGGATTTCAATTCAGATTTAAGTCATAGTCTCTATTCTAAAAATTCATTTTCATGTTTGTTTAGATTTTCATTGTAAAGAATTCTGTCAATCTTAGAAGGAGAAAAACAATTTCGATTTTGCTCAGAACTGTATAATGGAGAGTTTCAATTTTTACGATTAAAAAGTAGGCCTGTCTCATAATTCAAGACGCTTACTACTCGGAAGTATGAAAATGATATTAAAAATGAATGGTGGGTTTTACGGAAATGTAGAGTTCTTACAAAACTTCTGAATTACAGTTTTTTAACGACTTCTTATTGACGTAGATAACATTAATTTTTTATAATATTTTTTTTAAATTAAAATTTTAATTTGTTTTGTTAAAGACATAGAATTTTTTTGCGCCTGCTCCAAAACTTCAAAAGAAATCATGATATTCATTTTTAAGCGATTACTGAATTTACTACTCGGATGCGTAAATAGGATATTTGTGTTGGATTGTTTCAAAAATTTGAATGTTTTGGTCCTGCTCTAAAATGCCGTAAATCCCAAATTTGCGCTATTTTTTTCACAAATTCGGCCGTTAATAACTTGGTACTATTTTCATGCGTCCGAGTAGTAATAAAATTAAATACCATGAATTTTTATCGTAAGTTTCGTTCGAGTGAGAAATATTGCTATTTTGTTATTTGGCTTTGAATTTAAACTATTACACGCTACGGGATAAGTTACCAAATGGCGGAAAAAATCGAAATTTCCTTAGACGAAGTGAAAAGGCTGTTTGAGTTTTTGGAAAAAGTTCATGATTGGATGCATCAACCGTTGCACTATCAAAATCCAAAGCTTGTTGAAAAATTCGTTAATGAAAATTACAACGAAATAAAAGGATTATACTATCACGTCGTTTGGAATTGGCTGCCGAAAGAAATTCAGAAAGAAATCGAAGAAAGTTAGTTTTTTGACCTATCTTGCGTTTTGTCTAAAGGGTAATCTAGAAAACATCCCATTGGATTTGGAAAATTTTGCATTCGTTTAACTTGTTCGGATCTATTCTTTTATTTTTTGGGAATTCGAATATATATATGTTTGCGACGCGGAAGGGTCAAGAAACGGATATTATAAAAATAAAATATTATGTCAATGGAATTCAATTTCTTGACCATTATATTTCTACCGGTAGGAGAGGTATTGAGTTGCAGGAGGGCGGGGGCCTGCTTTTCAGAGATTTTAGTTTTTACAACTGAGTTTGTAGCAGGATTCGCCGTACATTTTATCTTTGCGGAAAAATAGGCTACGATGTGAAAGTTAACACGAATTGCGTTTTATTTTGACTGTTTTTAATCCAAAATCCGATTCCATTCCCGATCGTAATAACGCACAAGTGCTTGGTTATCCAGTCGATTGATTTCAACTGGAATGCGTGACATGTCTTGTGGGAATATTTGAATAGATTCTAATTCTTGAATATTCAAATATTTGAGATTTTCCGGAAATTCTTTTTTGAACTGTATCGGTTTTTGCCCCGCTAGCACAAACCCCCATTCTCCGAAGGAAGGGACGTATACATGCAAAGGCAAAGTGCGAAATCCGAGAGACGCGATCGTTCTTTCTATACACCAATAAGAAGATCGTGCAAAAAGTGGAGAAGTGGATTGTATTTCCAATACGGAAGTTTCGTTCATTCTTCTTTTTAAGGTATGAAAAAACGTAGTAGTATATAATTTCCCTAAAGAAAAATTGCTCGGGTCCGGAAAATCTATCAATACTACATCAAATGTCTGGTCTGATTCCTCCAGCCATACGAATGCGTCCGTATTGATCACAGTTACTTTAGGATTTTTTAAACTTTCTTCATTCAGTTCTTTTAATATTCTGTGTTCCGTGAATAAATTCGTAACTGCTGAATCCAAATCTACTAATATTACGGATTCCACGTTTTTATGTTTTAGTATTTCACGAACTGCTAATCCGTCTCCTCCCCCGAGAACCAATACCTTTTTGGGAGCAGGATGTGCAAGTAACGCCGGATGAACCAACGTTTCGTGATAACGATATTCGTCCCTCGATGAGAATTGCAAATGTCCGTTTAAAAAAAGTCGGATTTCGTTCTTCCATCTTGTTACTATAATTCTTTGATATTGAGTTTGTTTAGATAGTATGATTTCATCCGTATATAAGGATTCTTCGCTATAATACGTGATCAAATCTGAATAAGAAAACCCTAAAATTAATAAAGTCAACACTACAACCGATTGCGCTCTTAGTAGAATCGTCTTGCTGTGTCTTAAGGGTAGAGCCCAAGTTCCCCAGAGGGCTACTGCTACATTCAAAATTCCGAATATAAATCCGGTTCGTATCAATCCCAATTTTGGGGCAAAGAAGATCGGAAATAGGATCGATGCGAGTAATGCTCCTACGTAATCTAAACTTAAAACCCTCGATACGAGTTCTTTGAACTGTAATTCTTTTTTTAATATTCTTAATAGTACCGGAATTTCAAGTCCTACTAAGATTCCTATTAAGACCACAAGTAAGAATAACGGTATCTGAAAATATCGAATTTGTCCGAAACTCAAATAAAGTATCGTAGAACTAAATCCTCCTACAAGTCCTATTGCGAGTTCTATTTCAAGAAACTTGGGGATTAGATCTTTTTCTAAATATTTCGATAACCAGGATCCTACTCCCATCGAAAATAAATACGTTCCAATGATAAGCGAAAATTGTGTAACGGTTTCTCCTAACAAATAAGAGGCGATTGTCCCAGCTAACAGCTCGTAGACGAGACCGCAAGAAGATATGATTAAGACCGATATGTAAAGCGCCGTTTGCAAATCGTTTCTACTTGCCTCCGGAATATCTCATGAAATTTGTATAATGAGAGCGGTAGACCCCGGGATTTTCCCGCACTGTTTTGGACACATTCTCTACTTCGTCCACTTCGTTGGAACCACCTCCGTAAAAATTATTATACGTCAGATAACCGGAAATCCAAAGTACATAGGCGGGATATAAAAGTCGTTTTACTAAATTCATAAAATGTTCCTTTTGGTTTTGTAGAAAAAATGTGTTTGAGTATATTCAAAATATCTTAAGAAGGGCGAACTGTTTGATCTAGGTTGATTTTTCTGATTAAATACAATTAGATTCTGGGACGCGCTGTAAGTTTTTGAGCAGAGTCTTTGATTACTAAATTTACACATTTTAAAGTTTTCAAACAAGATCTTTTGGCTGCATACTTTTTTACTCGTCATTATCATCGTTTTCAAAATTACTCGGCGCAAAGTCGCTGTTTTCGTTTCGTGAAG
Source organism: Leptospira kirschneri serovar Cynopteri str. 3522 CT (assembly GCF_000243695.2). Lineage (NCBI taxonomy): Bacteria > Pseudomonadati > Spirochaetota > Leptospiria > Leptospirales > Leptospiraceae > Leptospira > Leptospira kirschneri. Next base: position 20,856 of record NZ_AHMN02000021.1, read on the forward strand.
CCTCGAAAGAAAAACTTCTAAATAAAGAATAAGGTACCGGCAACCAAAGAGCGAGTAAAAATAAAAAGTAATATCCAGATCGATCCACATCTCTTTTGATACTGAGTGAAATGTTTGCTCCTTTTCCTGGCGGATAATCGGATTCGGATTCTAATCTGAGATAATATTCCCCCGCTGGAACTTCTCCGATGATGATGTCCGCGGACTTACTTCCTTCGGACCAACTTTCACCGTCTTCGTATCCTTCGTAATAACTGATTTCAAGACCGGTATCGTATGCTATGTCTGTTTGTGTATTGATTAACGCCAATGAATAGTAAATATAATGATTAGAAAGATCTGAGGAAGTCATCTGTATCTCAACGTTCTTTCTGTCGTCACCTTCCAATCGAAAGGTTTCTGTTACGAATGAGGTGTCTGTTGTTCCACCTGGAGCTGGATTACGAACGTATACCAGATCTTTTTTAAAAACTTCCTTATCCTGAGAGTTCCAACAAAAACCAATTTGAATGATCAGCATGATTGTAGAAAGCCAAGCCGCGATCTTTATGTTTCGTTTTCGGATGATTGTAAATGGATTTGGTTGTGCGGTTCCGATTCCTTCTGGAACTGGAAGTTCCACATCTACTTGGATCGATTTTTTAAGCTCTTCTGTAGAAATGTATTCTCCAATTGACCAGAAGAGTTCATTTTGAGTCCTTTCCGAAGAAAGCATTTTAGGTGGCGCGATGAAATCTGCAAGTTCTGCCTTATCTCCAGCATGGATTTTATAATAGAATTCACCAAAAGCGAAATCAATTCCTGCAGTAGAAGAGTTGAATAATCTATATTCTTCTTTTTGAAACTTCTTTTTAGGTGGATAAGATCCCTCTACGGTTCTTGGAATCGATGGTACGGGTTCAAAAACTGTCCAATGTCCGTTGGTTTCGTTTAACCAATAATAACCGCCTGTAAAATGTAACAAATATTCTGTCCAAGGAAAAATCTGTCCATCTATGTGAACTGATTTTTTAACAACTCCGAGTACCTCACATTCTTTTTCTTTCAGTTTGAGTTTGGTTCCAGGTGGAAGAAAAATTCGGTCTTTAATCACTTCTTGAAATTTAGAAAGAACTTTTAACTCTTCTCGGCTTGTGTCCATTATAGTTCCACAATATTCGCATGCAATGGATTTAGAAAAGTCCGGATTTCTTTGATTTAAAGAAGCACCACACCCCATACACTGAATTGCCTTGGCTTCTTGTAGTTTTTGAAATCCTGTAAAAGTTTTAGGATCTCTAAGATTTGTAAATTGAATCTGATCGAAGTCGTAAAGCATTCCCTTAAAATACAAGGGAGGAGTATGAGAATAATCTAATGTAGCAAACCAGCCTTCGTCTGTGGCAAGGTCTATAAGAACGGAAGTGGAACCGGTTTCAAAACCGATGGGTAATTCTCCTTCTCCAGCGATACAAGTCGCTAGACCGATTTCTTTTACCATCCAAGGTTCGTCTTCGATTCGGAGAGTATCTCCCGCTGTCACAAGTTGTTTTGCCGTTTTTGAAGAAATAAAATAAACGTCTGGGGGAGAATCTAAATTTTGAATCGGATCGTGTTCCGGAAATGATTCCTTTGCAGAAGTAGGGCGAAGTTGTGTGATCATATATTGACCCTGCGCTTCCGCGAGCCAGATAGAATTTCCTTCGGAAGTAAGAGCGTGCCATTCGTTCCAAGTTCCTAAACTGTACTTCTGTTGAATTCTGCCTACAACTCTAAAGGAAACTCCGTCTTTGGTTTTGCCAGAAGTTCCAATCTGAATCGGAGAAAGATCGGGGACCAATTCTCCTGCTTTTCCAAGGTTTTCTAGAGATTGATTTTTTTGAAGGGTTAAAGTTTTGCAGCTCGGACAAACTCCATAAATGGAAACCTTACTTTGAAACGGAACGGGCGCTCCACAATTCGGACAACTCAGTTCTAACACAAGGATCGGTTGTATGGAAAGGAGAAATCCTTGTCATCTGAATTTCTAAAAAATGTGCCGGAAAAATTTCGGAAAAGCCCTTCCGAATTTTCAAAGAACTTTGATTCAAGAATCTCTGAACTCGTTTGTCTGCAATGAAAATCCGTATAAATTTTCGGAATCAATGTTACTTCAACTTCAAAAATTACAGAAAACGTTTAAAAACCTTCACAGAAAACTTTTCGAAACTTCTGAAATAACATACGTTTGGTGTAAGAAATTTGGGCGAATCCGGCCACTTGTGGCCGGACCGCGCTTTCAGCTCCAGTCAATAAATTGCATAAAAGAAACGTTATACGATATATCGTATTGAGTTACAATTTATTAACTACGCCTCAATCGCTTTCGCGAAAGAGACACTGCTTAAGTCCAGTATTGGATTGTTTACGTCAGTTAGACCGAACTCAAGTTAAAAGTAAAAATTCCCACATTTTAGAAATAAGTCTGTAAAATTCAGATTTATAATCCAACTTTTTACGAAACAATCTTAAATCTCTTACACCTTCTACCTCAGATTGCGGAACTTCCTCTTTCTCCGGTTCTAATGCGTATTACGTCTTCCAGAGGAGTAATAAAAATTTTACCATCTCCGATTTTACCATCACCTGTTTTTGCTGCTTTTAGAATTGCGTCTACTGTAGGTTTTACGAATTCGTCGTTCACTGCGATTTCCAATCGAACTTTTCTCAAAAGATTCACTTGATATTCGTGACCTCTGAAAACTTCCGTTTTTCCTTTTTGCTGACCGTAACCCTGTACGTCGCTAACGGTAAGTCTATAAATTTCGTTCTTGGTCAGTTCCGATTTTACTTCTTCCAATTTATGAGGTTGAATGATGGCAACGATTAATTTCATAGAATCTCCTTATTCAAAATTCTTCAGTCAATATTTATTAAAGGATATAACCTTTTTCTCCATGAATTTCCGAATCCAAACCGGTGATTTCTTTTTCTTCGGAAATACGAAAGCCGATAGTTTTATCGATCAAGAATACTAGAATCATAGAAACGATAAAAGAATAAGCTCCAGTTGCGACTACGCTAATCAGTTGGACTAAAATTTGATCTCCTTTACTGGCAACACCAGCGCCGAGAGTCAGAGTGAAAACCCCCGTAAGAACTGCGCCTAACGCACCACCTACGCCGTGAATTCCGAATGCGTCTAGACTATCATCGTATCCTAATTTTCCTTTTAAAAGAATCGCACCATAACATATTGGACTTACAAGAAGTCCCATAATGATCGCTCCTTGAACTCCTACAAAGCCAGAAGCGGGAGTAATTACAACCAAACCAGCCACAATACCCGAAGCGGCTCCGAGAGCGGTTGCTTTTTTAGTGTGTAGATATTCGATTACGAGCCAAGCGACTCCTGCGGCGGCAGGCGCAATCAAGGTAACTAAAAATGCTCTGGCTGCAATTCCGTTTACACTAAGACCTGAACCTGCGTTAAAACCGAACCAACCGAACCAAAGTAAACCGGCACCGATTAAAGTATAAGTAAGATTGTTTGGAGCGATTAGAGCGGGACCTTCTCCTTTTCTTTTACCTAAAACAATTGCAGCTGCAAGACCTGCGATTCCAGAGATAAGGTGAACTACAGTCCCTCCAGCAAAATCCAAAGCGCTCATTTTAAAAAGCCAACCGTCCGCAGCCCAAACCCAATGTGCAACAGGATCGTAAACAAGAGTGGACCAAAGAAGAATAAAAACAATATAACCGCCGAATTTTACTCTTTCTGCAATGGCTCCTGAAATTAAGGCGGGTGTAATTAACGCGAACATTCCTTGAAAAAGAAAGTGAATGTATTTAGGAATTGTTAATTCTAATGTGTTTTCGTCGATTCCGTTTAGAAAAGCAAGATCAAAGTTTCCAAAATAAGGATTGGTTCCGGAGAAAGCGAAACTATATCCGAAGATAGTCCACTGTAGGGTCAAAACCAAAATCGCTATAAAACTATGCATCATAGTAGAAAGAACATTTTTAGATCTTACGAGACCTCCATAAAACAATGCTAGTCCAGGTATCATAAAAAATACAAGTGCAGATGCTACAATCATCCAGACCGTATCTCCTTTGTCTGCTACAGGGGTTGTAGTCGTACTAACTTCTTGTCCAAATAAAAAAAATGGAAGAAGTAGGGTGAGCAATAAGAGCAGTCTCTTGGTCCATTTCATAATCATTCTTATCCCCAAATCAATTTTTATTCTTTGTGTGCAAGATTAGTACCAGTTGAAGAATATTTTAAAAATTTTCAGAAAATCAAAAATAATCTTTAGAATATAGTAGTTCCTACATCTTTTACTCGAGTCTGAAGAAAGAATTTTCTAAGGTAGTAAGTAGTTCCTACATTTTCAGAATTATCTATAAAATCTTAATTTGAGGTAGTTCCCACATTTCAATTTTTACGGAAAAATAAATTGGTTCAAAAACAGATCTTCCAAATGAAGTATTTCATTTTTTAAAGAATAAAAGTGAAATTTAAATGGACCGGGAGCGAAGTTACGAATTTTAAATTGATTTTAAAAATACACTTTGCTGAATTAATGAGCCAGTAATTTTCATTTTGCAGATTTTATATAAGATATGCTTATGGAATAAAAAAAATGCTATTGTTTTGACTGAGGCGAATAAAATTAAGAGTTTGTCCAACAAAAACCTCAAAAAATTTTACGTGATAATTCTTTAGAAATTTTTAATAAAATGCGGTAGTTCCTACAAATTAAGTTGTATTTGGCAATTTGCGAACTTTCAAGCAGTTCTAATCTCGTTAAATTTTCGTAGTTTCCACATTTTCTGAAACTCTGATCTCAGGTCGTTCGAAATAACGTAAGCAAACAGGTGGGTGTTTAAGTTTTGGGACAAAGCTCTTAACGTGAATTCCGTGTAAGAAATCTTTTTCTGAAAAGCGTTGAAATCTGAACTTTACAGATCGATTCCTAGATGTGGGAACTACCACAGACCACAATTTTACGAACAATTTCTAAAATTGTGGGAACTCATACTTTTAGAAAATTCTTTCTCATTTTATTACGCCGAATTCATGTAAATTTAAATGTAGTTTTCTACAGAAAGAGAAGTTGAGAAAGAATAAAGATTAGATGCATTTGTTGGTTTGAAGTCTTAAGAGTTTCTAAATTTACAAATCAGGATGAAAAAATAAAAACCTAAAAGATTGACTGGTAAATTAAAATTACAAATCAAGAGAAAGTTGGAGTTCCTGCAATTTTTCTACATTCTAAAAATTCCGTACCGAGGATATTCTAACTTTTTAGAATGATCCGCGTAGAGAGTAATTCCTAAAATATCTCTTGTTCTGGCAGGATCGATCACTCCATCATCCCAAAGTCTAGCGGATGAATAAATACACGAAGATTTACTTTCGTAGTCGTCCAAGATTGGTTTACGAAATGCGAACTGTTCTGCCTCAGATAATTTTTTTCCTTCTTTTTCTAATTGTTCCATCTTTACCGTCAAAAGAACGTTAGCTGCTTGTTCACCACCCATTACGGAAATTCTTGAATTAGGCCACATCCATAAGAATCTAGGATTAAAAGCTCTTCCACACATTCCGTAATTTCCAGCACCGTAAGAACCTCCGATCACTACAGAATACTTAGGTACAATGGAAGTAGAAACTGCATTCACCATCTTTGCGCCGTCTTTTGCGATTCCGGAGTTTTCGTATTTTTTACCTACCATAAAACCAGTAATGTTTTGAAGAAATAAAAGAGGGATCTCTCTTTGATTACAGAGTTCAATGAAGTGAGAAGCCTTAAGCGCGCTTTCCGAAAACAAAACTCCGTTATTCGCTATGATCCCCACCATCTTTCCATAAATTTTTGCAAAGCCGGTTACAAGAGTAGTTCCATAATATTTTTTGAATTCTTGAAACCGAGAGCCGTCTACGATTCTTGCAATAATCTCTCGGACGTCATAGGACTTACGAATGTCCTTTTGTATGATTCCGTAAATTTCTTCTGCAGGATATAAAGGTTCTTCCCAACTGATCGATCCCCTTTGTGTCGCGTTTCCAGCGTGATGGAGTGTAGATACTATGTTTCTTGTGATTTCAAGAGCGTGTAAGTCATCTTCCGCGTAATGATCGGTTACGCCTGAAATCGTGCTGTGAACTAAGGCTCCACCCAATTCTTCCGGAGTTACAATTTCTCCCGTTGCCGCTTTTACAAGAGGAGGACCGCCTAAAAAAATCGTACCGTTTCCTTTGACAATTACGGACTCGTCTGACATTGCAGGAATATAAGCTCCGCCTGCAGTACAACTTCCCATAACTACTGAGATCTGAGGGATCTTCAGCGCGGAAAGATTTGCCTGATTATAAAATATTTTTCCGAAATGATCTTTATCTGGAAACACTTCGTCTTGCATCGGAAGAAAGGCTCCTCCTGAATCCACAAGATAAATACAAGGAAGAAAATTTTGAAGAGAGATCTCTTGTGCGCGGATATGTTTTTTCACCGTAAGAGGATAATACGTTCCTCCTTTTACGGTAGCGTCGTTTGCAACGATCACACAATCGACTCCGCAGATTCTACCGACTCCGGTTAAAATTCCGGCGGATGGAACTGAGTCCAGGTAGACTCCTTCTGCTGCCAAAGGTGAAAATTCTAAAAAGGAAGTTCCAGGATCGATTAGTGTAGAAATTCTTTCTCTTGCGGTAAGTTTACCTCTTCCTTTGTGGCGTTCGATCGCTTTTTGACCACCACCTAACTCGATTTTACGAATTAACTCGCGTAAGGATTCTACCTTTTGTTTTAGATCTTCAAAATTTTCTTTATACTCTGATGAAAACGTACGAATTTTGGATTCTATGATTTCCACACAACCCTCCGGATTTTTATTTTTTTACTTTAGATTCGTATAAAATGCGGATCAGTTCTGTTTCGGATAACGTGAGTTCTTTATTTCTCCTCGCCATAATTTTGCGAGCGTCTCTGAGAAACAAATCTAGAATATAAGGTTGTCCCGATTCGGCCCAGGTGAAAGGTGAAATGTAGCCTCCGATTCTGGACGATACTACGTTTGATCCAAAGTCTATTACAGTTCCGGTATTTAACATTACTCCGATTGCGATCTTACAATAGTCTCCGATCACCGAACCGAACTTAATGGAACCTGTGATACATTCGTCTTGTTCTTCTCTAATTTTTACAACTCCGTAGTTGTTCTTTAAATCGGATGTGGTTGCGAGTGCGCCTATATTTACCCAGCTTCCTAAAATGGAATGTCCTAAAAATCCTTCGTGATGTTTGTTCGTAAAATCTCCGATCAAACAAGTTCCGACTTCTCCTCCGATTCTACAAGTCGCTCCGATACTTGTGGCTCCTGTAATTCTTACATTGTCTATGTGGGAATTCGGTCCGATATAAACTGGACCTTCGATGAACGAAAAAGAAGTGATCTTTACGTCTTTGTCAACGATCACCGGTCCGGACGTTGTATCAAATACTACACCTGGGTATACGGTCGCAGATGGATGAACATGCAAATGTTTTGATTTTCCGACTACGTGAAAGTGATTTGATTTTACTTTGAGTTTTCGAATCCATTTTCGAACGTCTTTACTGAGTTCTAGATCTGCTTCTATGTTTTTTGCGATTCCATCGATTAAGTTCCAGGGCAAACAGGATTCTGGAGATAATACTAAGTCCACGTCCTTTTCATCATAAGGAAGAAGTTTTGGATTTCTTTCTAAGAAGGCTTGTTGAAAGGTTATATTGGAATGAGCGTAAAAGATTTTTGCGTCTTGGTAAATTTCTTTTGTTCTTTGGATCGTATTCAAAATTCCGTTTCGAATTTCGGAAAAAGATCGAATACGAGTTAAAGATCGTAAACCAGCCGGAACCTCTCTTTCATCGATGAGAATTCTCTGAACTTTGGGCATGGTAGTTTACTCTACGGTTACGGACTTAGCAAGGTTTCTAGGTTGATCCGGAGGACAACCTCTAGAGATCGCTGAATAATAGGCGAGTAATTGAAGAGGGATCACGTTCAAAATCGGACTTAGGATTTCGGAACATTCTGGGATTTCAAAACAATAATCCGAAAGAGATTTCGCTTCTTGATCTCCTTCCGTCACGATCGAAATGATGATTCCTTTTCTAGCTTTGATTTCTTGAATATTAGAAACCATCTTTGTATAAATTTCGGATTTGGGTGCAATACAAACTACTGGAACTTCGTTTGTGATTAATGCGATTGGTCCGTGTTTAAATTCTCCGCCGGCATAACCGGACGCGTGTATATAAGAAATTTCTTTGAGTTTTAAAGCGCCTTCCATGGCAACTGGGTGATTGTAGGTTCTTCCTAAAAATATAAAGTCTTTTGCCGTGGTAAAGTGAGAAGACATCTCTTCGATCTTACTTGCTTGAGCGAGTATTCGATCGATTTTTGCGGGAAGTAATTTGATTTCTTCGATAAGAACTTTTTGTTCTTCGTCGCTGATCAGCCATTTGAGGTTGGCCATATAAATGGAGAATAAAAGTAAATTTAAAACCTGAGCCGTAAACGCCTTAGTGCTTGCCACTCCTATCTCGGGTCCGGCGTCGGTTCGGATATAAGAATCTGATTCTCTTGCGATCGTAGAATTGACGTTGTTCACAAGGGAGACTACTTTGATAAACTTTGCTTTTGCTTCGTGAATGGAAGCTAACGTGTCCGCGGTTTCTCCGGATTGAGAAATACCCATAATTAGAGTATCACCTTCTACGACAGGATTCCTATAACGAAATTCGGAAGAAGCTTCCGTATCCGTTTGGATTTTTGCGAAATTTTCGAGATAGTGTTTGCCTATCATTCCGGCGTAATAACTGGTTCCGGCAGCTTGGATGATGATTCGATTGACTCTGGAAAGTACGTCTTTACTCAGTTTGATTTCTGGAAAAACAATTTCACCGTTTTCTAATATTCTTTCTTGAATGATTTTACGGAAGATCCCCGCTTGTTCGTGAATCTCCTTAATCATGTAGTGGGGATAACCGCCTTTGTCTAGGTCTTCCCAACGAAGTTCTTGTTTTTTGAAAGTAGGATTCAGTTCTTTTCCTGAAAAATCAAATAGTTTGAATTCGTTTTGAGAAAAATAGCCCCATTCTCCGGAGTTTACGTAATATACTTCTTCGCAATTTCTAGTTAGAGGAGAAATGTCGGAGGCTAAAAAGTATTCTCCTTTTCCTTTTCCGATTAATAAAGGAGCCCCGTCTTGAGCAAAGTAAACTCGATTCGGTTCGGTTTCGAATACTGCTGAAACAGCCCATTTACCGTGAATTTTTCCAAATAGTTCTAAGAAGGAATCTTTATTTGATTTTCCGTTTTTTTTACTTTCTTCTAAAAGATGAGGAAGTACTTCCGTGTCGGTTAGGCTTTGAAATACGTGCCCTTTTTTCTTTAATTGGCTTTTGAGTTCTAGATAGTTTTCGATAATTCCGTTATGTACTACCGCGACGGTCGAATTCGTATCTGTATGGGGATGAGCGTTGATTTGATTGGGTTCTCCATGGGTCGCCCAACGAGTATGACCGATTCCTACGTTTCCAGGTGCTGGGAACTCACGCAAATAAGCCTCTAGATCTTTTATCTTTCCTTTTGATTTTCGAACTAAAATATCACCTTGATCTAAGACTGCAATTCCTGCAGAATCATAACCTCTGTATTCGAGACAGATTAATCCTACGACTAGTACCGATTCCGCGTTTTTTTTACCTGCATAACCGACGATTCCACACATATTCAGGCATTCTCCATGAGTCTTTCTGCGCGGTCCAGCAGAGAATTCAGATCTTTTTTGGTCTTTGCTTCGCCTATAATTCGAATGATCGGCTCGGTGTTAGAAGGGCGGATGTGAATCCAAGAATTTTCGGAAGCCAAACGAAGCCCATCTATTGTTTCTTCGGAGAAGGTGGAAAATTCTCCACGAAATTTAAAATAGATGTCCTGAAGATTTTTACCTGCGATTTTAAAACTCGTTTTTTGCATATGAATTGCAGGAAGTTCTTCTACGATAGAATCTATTTTTTTTCCGGTTGCGGCCATAACGTTTAAGATATGTGCAATTCCGGAAAGTGAATCTCTTCCAAAAGATGCGATCGTGGGATCGATTACGCCGCCGTTTCCTTCTCCTCCGAAAATCGATTTTTGACGGAGCATTTCGGAAACTACATTTGCTTCGCCTACTTTAGAGCGAAATACAGGAACCCCGTTTTGTCCGGCTACAAATTCGTTGATAAAACTTGTAGAAAGGTTTACTACCATGTTTGCATTTTTAGGAATTTTTTCTAAGGTTAGGGAAAGAAAACTCAGTGGAAGAGTAAATTCTTCGGAGATTGCGCCTTTTTTTGGGGTAAGTATGACTAAACGATCTGCATCCGGATCGAGTGCGAATCCAATATCGGCTCCGGAGGATTTCATTTTACGCGAAGTTTGTTTGAGTGCTTCTGGAGTCGGTTCGGGAGGTCTTGGAAATGTTCCATCCGGATTGCAATGTAAAAGAATTGGTTTACATCCGAGTTTTTTCAGAAGTTCAGGAACTAAATAACTTCCGGCTCCGTTTACTGAGTCTATAAGAACCTTATATTTTTTCTTTCGAATTGAGTTTAGGTCTACTCGTTTGAGTACGGATTCGATGTGTTTTTCGGACCATTCTGCTCCGGAAATGATTTTAGAAGAAGGTTTGTATTGAATCGGTTTATAGGATTGATTTTGAACCGTTTCTAGTATTTGTTCTAGGTCCGTTGCATTTGTAAAAAAACCGCCTGGACCTATAAATTTAAATGCATTCCAGACAATTGGATTGTGAGAGGCGCTGATCATAATTCCGCCTCCCGCTTTGGATAGATTGACCACCGCTTTTACTGTGGGAGTTGGAACAACTCCAAGTTGTAATACGTCTTTGCCCATTGCTTGCATTAGACCCAGAGAGATATTTTCGAGGTAAGATCCGGAAGGTCTAGAGTCGCGGCCAATTACAATTTTGGAACCTTCGATCCAAGTTCCGAAGGCGCGTAAAGAGTTAAAAATTACTTCGGGAGAAAGTCCGGTGGGAATGATTCCTCGGATTCCGGAAACAGAGACCATTAAATCCGGATGATTGAATACTGGAATTTTTGTATTCATAGAGGTTTGAATTGCTCCGGAAAAGGATTATGGGCGATGACAGGATCGAACTGCCGACATCCTGCTTGTAAGGCAGGCGCTCTACCAGCTGAGCTAATCGCCCTTTATATTCCGTTGTTTTAAGCTGCTGAAGAGTTGAGTCTTTTTGCCATTCTACTTTTTTTTCTATCTGCGTTTTTAGAATGGATTAAGTTTGTTTTTGCAGCTTTGTCCAAAAGAGAGGTATACTCTATAAAAAGAGTCATCGCCGCTTTTTGGTCTTTTTCTTTGATGGCTTTCAGAACTTTTTTAGCCTGAGTTCTGAGCCTGGACCGGTTCTGGGAATTAGCCGCATTTCTACGTTTGGTTCTTCGAATGTCCTTTTCTGAAGACTTGATATTAGCCAAGGCTTACACTTCCTAATTGAATGAGTTTTTACAGGTTTTCTGTACCTGGCCCTCTGTCAAATGAATTCTTTTTAGACTCTTTTTTAAAACCTTAAAAACGTGGTAGTTCCCACAGATTAAGCCTCTTTAAGTGGTTATGTTTTGAGCCGTTTCTGTTTTGTGTGAGTTCCCACAGATTAAGTCGCATTACAAATTTTTAAACATTCATTTTTTGTGATTCGAGTTGGGGAGTTCCCACATTTATTTTTTATGGAAAAATCAGGTTTTTATAAAATGGATCTTTTACGTCTTACTCACATTATCTTATATTTTTTTGAAATAGACCCTAAATTCTAATCTTTTGAATTAAACTCATACTATCATTTTCATACTTTTCTACTGAGTTCCGATTGATAATATTTAACTACTGAAAGCACGTCATGGTCACCTTGAATTGATTTGCGATAAGATCGTCGTTTAAAAGCGGAAATCTCAACAACTTTATTCTATAGTTCTCTCAGAAATGAATCCTTTCGAACGGTTTTCGGAACCGTTCTGATAAGGAGGATCGATATGAGGCAAAATGACTCTAGAAATATTTTTTTGACTGTTTCATTGGATCGAAACTTTTTTTCCCGTCTTCAAGAAGAGGAAGTAAATCTTTCCGAACTTGCTGAGTTGGGAATTTTACTTCTTTATGACTTTGAAAAGTCGGGGAGGTGTTTTTTGTCGATCGAAAGGGAAAAAGTTTCAACCTCGTTAGTCATTCAGAAAAGTTCTTATTTACAGATTTTTAATTATTGTTTCCATAGTTTTCGTTCGTTTGATTCGTTAATGGAAGATATTTTGCATAACGTGTATCTGGATTTTTACTTAGGTATTGGATTAAAGTCATTTCCCGTTTTGTTCGACAAACACAACGTATTCGGTTCTGAAAATTTTTTTCAACTTAATAATGGAGTCGTACTTAAGGAAGATTATTAATGTTAAATAAATTTGAATATATTGTCGTCGATTCTATTTCTTCTGTGGATCCTAACGCACTTTCTTTGGGCCAACTCAATCAGAAATTTATAGACAAACAGGGGAATCGTTTTGCCCTTCGTTTCAATCGAGATGCTAGAAGATTAGAATTTGTAAGAATTGCTTTAGAATCTCCTAATGAAGCGCAAAAACACAAACAAGTTTCACGTGCTCCCGTTAGACGAGTAGTACATTCCCTGGATCCTTCCACGAACAAAAAGATTTCTTCTCTGCAGGAAATCATGTCCAAAACCCAAGAACAGTCTTCCGTAAAAATTCCAAAACCGAGTTCTTCTCAAATCGCTAACGAAGGAGCGATTCAAAAACCGATTTTTCAAAGGGATTATCGTAAAACCAGAGACGTTTCCAATACTGATTTGGATTTGAGTCAAATGGATCTCAATATTATGGATGGCCCTGCTTCTTCCGCCAAACACGACTCAGGTGATTCTTTGCTAAAAATGGAATATGGTTCTTCCGCTTCTTTAGGAGACGGAAACGTTATTGAGAAAAAAATTTCCGAACTTACTAAACTTAAAGAAAGAATTAATTCGGTTTTGAATAATCTTCAAAATTCTAAAATTTTCGAAATCACTGGAGATCCTTCTGAAAATAAGAACATCATAGGAAACTTAAATCGAGAGTTTGACATCGAATTTTTTCAAAAGCTGGATCGATTAGTAAATTACCATAAAGAACTGACCACTTATCCTAGATCGGTCAATTACTACACTGCTAAATTTGAGTCTTCCAAAAAGCAGATTCTTCAATCTAAAAATACGGATGCCGAAAAACTCAAACTAGTGACTCTTTGGGAGATGCAGGAGTTGATGCTTGGGTTGGTTCAAAAACTGAAGAAGATGGTTTTAAGCGCTTTGAACGTTTTGAACACCAAAAATGATAATCATATCAAACAGCTTCCGTACAATCAGCAACAAATGTTCCGAGATTCTAGGACCGCGCTTTTATATTGTTCGGAAGATATTTCTTCTTTGCTTATCTCTTTAGAAAGTTGGGTCGATACTGAATAGGAGATAACTCCTATGGAACCTTTACAAAGCTCCGAAATCAAAGCCGTTCTTGATAAATTGAGGACGGAATATTCTGAAAATTCAAAAAAGAATCCGAAAGCTTTTGATCTGAAAGCGTTTGAATCCAGACTTACCATGATTCTTCAACAAAAAGGAAATCTTTCTTTATTCCTCAAGGATGAGATTCAATTTTTAGAAACCTTAAAAGCCAAACAGAAGGAAATAGAAGATAAGAAACAAGCCGCTAAAGGAGATACGATCAATAAGATCTTGGAAGAACAGGAAGCAAAACTCAAAAAATACCAGAGAATTGATTTTCATCCTTTGGCTAAACCTGAGATCCGTTATTTTTACGGAGCTATTCTTTCCTTTACCGAAACCGAATTACCTGCTTTGACTTATATTTTTAAAGGGACGCCTGAGTTTTCTATCTTCAAAGATATGATCGCAATCGTTGAAAGAATGGGAATTAGTAGAAGGGGTTTACCTTCGATCCGAATTGGTGAACACGTCAAAGCTTTGTTAGACGCCAACGGAAATCAAAGTGCTATGGAAAAAGACGGACAAAATCTTTTGAAAGAAGTTTGTATCGCTTTGAAAGGAATTATAACTTCTGCTCGTGAATGTATCGATAAAAAGAGAATCTCTCAAACTCTTTCTGTCAAAATTGACGAGAAAGAATTCCCGAAAGCCGCTGAATCCTATCAGAATTTAGTTTTCGGAATCGCTCTCGAAAAAATAATAGCACGAGCCGACGCGATCATTCGAGATTTTCGAATGGCCGAAATTACTGGTTTGGGGTAAGTATGAAAGTTTCCATTGTCATTCCTTGTTATAACGAAAAAAATACGATTCGTAATATTCTGGAAACTGTGAAAAAAGTCCCGATCAAAAATAAGGAAATCATTCTTGTGGACGATTGTTCCAAAGATGGTACGAGGGATTTACTCCAATCTCCCGCTTTTAAAAAGTTGGCTAATCAGATCATCTTTCACGAAGTCAATCAGGGAAAAGGGGCCGCGTTAAGAACTGGTTTTAAGTCAGCGACCGGAGACATCGTTATCGTTCAAGACGCCGACTTAGAATACGATCCGTTTGAAATTCCAGAAGTGATCGATCCGATTTACAAAGGTAAGGCGGACGTCGTTTTTGGAAGTAGATTTTTGGGAGGCCGTCCGCATAGAGTTGTTTATTATTGGCATCGCCTGGGGAATATGGTGTTAACCACTCTTTCCAATATGTTTACCAATATCAATTTAACAGATATGGAAACCTGCTACAAAGCATTTCGTCGAGAAATCATTCAATCGATTGATATTAAGGAAAATCGTTTTGGATTTGAACCCGAAATTACCGCGAAGGTTGCGAAAATTCCGGACATTCGGATTTTTGAAGTGGGTATTTCTTATTACGGTAGAACTTACGCGGAAGGAAAAAAGATCGGTTGGAAAGACGGTTTTCGTGCGATTTATTGCATTTTACGTTATAATCTTTTTGATTGAGACCGAAGCGTTTTTCTCAAAATTCCAGAAAGACATCAACTTAAGTTAATGTGAGTTCGATATAACGCGAAAGGGATCGATGAATGAACTAAAGCACAACGCTTTCCTCAAACTCAATGCATCGCTTCCTGAACTCAGCAAAACGGTTCTCTATGGATCGCGTTTTAGGTCGCTCTGCAGGATCAAGTCATTGGTATTTTATGAAAATTGAATCTGATTCTGTAGTTTTACAATAACTTGACCAAAGCTAAAGAGCCTGGTCCGGCTGCCTGTGGCAAGCCGGATTCGCCCTAATTTTATTACGTCGAACTCACGTTAAGTAAATTATAATATTTTGATTCCTCAAATATTTAGTTTTAAGATGTGAAATCGTAACGCGTTTGTAGATCAAATAGGGTGGGTTCCTGCTCGGATTTTAACTTCATTCAAAATAAAAAAGACAGGACCGGACTTGCTACGCGAAAAAGGCCTTCGGCATAACTTTTCTTACGGAAAAAAGTTATGTGTGGGTCGCCCGCCATGGACGACTGCTTTGCGCAGGTTCCTATCACAGGGTTTTTTAGTAAAATGTGGGAACTACTGCAAATTTTGGGGTATTACAGTTGATTTTGAAAATGTGGGAGCTACTGCAATGCAAACTTGGGGTATTGCAGTTAACTGAAGTGAATTTTTCTAGATGAAATCTTTTTCAGAGTTTTTTAGAAAATTAAAGAATTATATTATAATATTTTTCTTAAATACTTGTTGAATGATGGTTGGAGAGTAGGCGACTTTAAAAAAGTACACGTTTTCTCTTGTGATTTACATTAAGCATATTTTCTTTTTGCAAAAGTTTTTAAGACCTACTTTAAAAAATTTGCGGTCGTATCTGGATAAATTTGAGAAGCTAAAATAAAAATAAAAACGCTGACTGCGATTCCCATCGAAGCAAACAATACGTCTTTTCCTACTTTTCGAAATGTTTCCAAATAAGGAAGATCTCTAAAAGTCATAAAATTAAGAATGATTTCTCTTCCTGCTAACATTCCTAAAAATACCCAAGTAGTAGACATGGGCATTTTACTCCATTCGTGGAAAACGATTAGAATTGTTCCATAAACCAAATCCACGATCGTCGCCGCTTTGGACCATTGAATATCCGATTTTTCAGTTACTAGTTCTTGGATGGTTCCTCCATTTGTGTAAAGAATGATTCCCAGAGCAGCGACTAACATAAACATTGCGAGGATGAATTCTAAGATGGAAAGTTGTCTAGGTAAATAAATAACAATATTGGCTGCGTCTTGTCGCAACCATGCGATCCAAAGATAAATCGTAGATAACCATTGAAAAAGCGCCCAACGTTTTTCACTTTTAGGATCGGGAACGTGATCTTCCTTGTATTCTTTGGGATCAACTTTTACCAGAATTCCCCAGACGAGTATCGCGACACCGAACGCTATTCCGTAACCAAAAAATGATTTAGTCAGCATCTTTTCGATATTACTTCCGCCAAAAAGTCCTAAGATTAAAAAAGTAGTGGAGATAGGAGATTTTAATCGGGTAATCACTACTAAAATCAAAGGAGCTAAAAGTTGTATCAAATTGAATCGCCGAACTTCTGGAAAATTTTCCAAACGTCCAAAATGGATCTGAGTATCGTTCCAAATCCAAGCGGCTAAAAAAATGACGATCACAGTTCCGCCTAAGACGACTAACTTTACAATCCAATGAACATTTTTTTTACTTTCTATAAAGGTTCCTACTGTTTGTACTGCGTCGTTTCCCGCGACAGAAAACGCACTGATAAAAAATGCAAACCAACCTAAATAATAAGAGGGAAATCCAAATTGATAAGAGACAATCATCAAAGTTCCAGCGATCGCAACCAAAGAATAAAATCGAATTTGATCCCGAATGCTAGGATGTTGAAAGTCTATTTCATTTTGTTTCATTGAAAAAGGTATCTACAAAGCAAATGCTTAAAAAGATACTAATAAAACTCCAGAACTCCCGTCAAGGTGTTCCGGAGAGTTGTTTTAATATAGAAAACGTTTTCCGTATTTGGATTCTATATCTCGAATATCGAATAGTATAAAAAAGTCTATGGTTTTAAAAACCTTGTCCAATGCCGGAGTTCCACAAATCTGAGCCCCCGCTCTGAGGTAACCTTTGATCAATGCAGGAACTCTTTTATGAACCGCGTCCGATTGGTAGTTAGGATCGAAACCGGGAATTTCAAAATTTGGAAGTGGTGTTATATCAAATTCTTTTCCAACGAGAGCGTTCTTATCTTTTAGATACGCATAAACTTCGTTTGCCGACTGTACATCCGTTTGATGTATAGAGCCGCATCCGAAAAGGTATCTAACGTTATATTTTTGCATATACGCTCCGAGTCCCGCCCAAAGCATAGAGATCACGGAACCGTCTCTATATTCTGGATGAACACAACTTCTTCCGATCTCTGCGGTTTCGGCGTCCAATTCGTAAATTTTTGTAATGTCAAATTCGTTGTCTGAATAAAAACCTAAATTTTGTTTTGCAACGGATCTTCTTAAAATTCGATAAGTTCCTACAATTTTGTTTTCTTGGTTTTTATCGATTACGATCAAATGGTCGCAGAAAAGATCATATTCGTCCCTATCTTTACGAGTTGCAGCGGATTGAGGAAGTCCTTCTCCTAATTCGAGATTGAAAACTTCATAACGAAGTGCAAGAGTTCGTTCTATTTCCAATTGGTTTTCGGCGATCCGAACTTCCAGTTTTCGTTCTGTTTTGATCTTGTTATTCACGAAACCAGTTCCCATAATAGTAACTCCTTCGGTTTTAGAATATTCAAAATACTATTCGTTTTTTTTACGTTTAGATTACATAGGAAATAAATTTCTGTGACCCGCGGGTGTATAAAAATAATACCAAAAATAAACGATCGGCTTTGTAAAGGTGTAGAAAATTTCAAAAATTGCGTTGAATCCGGAATTGTTGTTTTTTTGAAGTAGATCCTACATTCTAAGTTTTGAAACAAGCCAACCATAATATTACTTTCATAATAGTTGAAAAAAATTTGGGTAAATTCGGCTGTCATGGGTAAGGCCGCCACGGGCTCGCTCCTGGTCAATAAATTGCATGCAGAAAACGTTATACAACAATCGTTTTTAGTTTCAATTTATTAGAATTGTTAAAAAATGAATTTTCTATTTCATGGAAATGATTGATTGAGGCAGTTTTGTTAATTTGAACTGTAAAATTTTTTAACAACTCTAACATCCAAAACTTTCGCCTAACTAGGATTCAACGGCGCTGAGTTTGATCGTATCTAAGATTTTGGCTACTTTCTTGTCGAATTTTTTATTGAATACAAAAGAGTTCAAAGTTTTTTCAAGAAATAGAATCATTTCAACGGCTTTCCATTTAAGAACTTCTTTATGATTTTGGATTTTACCAGAATGAAGATCGATGGAAATTCCTCGAATGGATTGGTTTTTAAAATCCCTTCTGAGCGCGATAAATAGGGCTTGCGACTCGGGGGTTAAAAATCTGAATTTTTTAGAAAAAAGTACTGCGTCGTGAAAGTATTCGGGTCGAATTACCGAGCCGTTTAATTTAAGAGATAAAATTAAAAAACCTATAAAGTCTGAAATCTGATGAAAAATTCCAAGGCCAGGAACGTCCTGTCCGGGATACAATCTACTTTTATCCATAGTTTGAGATTTCGGATGACGTGTCTGTAGCCAATTTATGATCAGATACTTCTCTTTGAAAAAGTAGTCGTTGATCTCTAATCTATATTCTTGAATGCTTAAACGGAGATGTAATAAAATTTCCTTATCGGAAATTAAGACGAGTCTTTGAAAATCTTCTCCCATACCTGAAATTTCAAGTTGAACTTTTAGATAACCTTTCTTTCTAATTTCAGGAAGAATCCCGGTGATTTCTAGTAGTTCTAATATATTTTCTCTTGTTAGAGAATTAAAAAGATCACCTTCTTGATACGAAAAGATAGAACCGTCCGCACTGGTTAGAAATTCGTCATATACGAAATCAAAAAATCTAGGATTACCGTAACTCGGTTTGGTCATGATGATATAATAAAGCCAAAGAGATTTAAAATGAAGTCTTTTTATTTCACGATTCCATCAAAATCTTTGAGTATTTTTTTTTTCAAGGAGAATCTCTAAGTCAAAAAATTGCAAACCATAAGATCGATTAACTCTAAGATTTGCAAAACGGTTTCGTTTAAATTTCCTTTCTCCTATCAGAAATATTGAGTGATATAACAGAATGCAGAATTCTTTTATCTAAGTTTAGATTTGATCTCAAAAATACCTTAGAAAGATTGTAATCGGTATTTAAATAGAGATGAAGTATTTTTTTTGAGACCAGTTTTTAGTAATTTCCTCTTTACTAGTTTCTATAAAATTGAGTATCTTAAATTTTAAAACAAATTCTAACTTAAAACGGATCTTTGGGTACTTGATTATATATGGCTCTGAGTAGTAGTTTCTAAAAACGAAGACAATCTATAATTTTTATAGGATGGATTTTAATACTTGGTCCGGAGCCTCTACTTGAGGGTAGTGACCAATTCCTGAAAGTTCTACTATGTCCGCCGAAGGAACAAGTTCTTTATATCGTTTTACGATATTTATACCGCTGATCGGATCTTCTATACCATTGATCATTCGAATTGGGATCGGAGAGTTGAGCAAAGCACCTACCCAACGCGACCTGTTTATTTTTCTTTCTTGCATGTATCGAATCAACTTATAGGCAATTTTTTCTCCTCCGTCGAAAGAAACTAACTCCCAGAATTGATCCAATTCTTCAAGACTCGGTTTTGTATTTATTCCGAAAACGGAAGAAAAACTTTTTTGAAAAGACTTACGGTTCATAAATTCGGAAAGAACCCATCCCAAAGGACTGTGTAATAGTTTTTGTATGAACTTAGGTCTATGAGATTCCGGAAAAACTCCTCCATTGAGTAAAGTGATCGTTTGGATTTTCAGTCCTTTTTTTCCCGATTTTTTTCTATCTATAAAACGTGCGAGTAATTCCTGCGTTACTGTATCTCCTAAATCATGTGCGAGAATTTTGGTTTCTACGATTCCTTTGTCGCTTAACAATTTTTCGATTATATCCGCTTGTAAAAAAATAGAATAATCGATTTTAGGTTTGGATGAAAATCCAAATCCTAACAGGTCTAGAGCGATAACTCTTCTATTTTTAGAAAGTGGTCGCCAGATTTTTTCCCAATCAAAAGATGCGGTTGGAAACCCGTGGATCAAAAGTATATTTTCACCTTTACCTTCTTCTTTTGAAAAAATTTTCCAGTTTTGATAAGAAAAATATTCTCCGGATTGTTTCCATTTCTCTAAGCTCATACGATCTCCGTTTTACCACTCGAATTGATTATAATAGAGTGTCAAAAATTTTGTCTTTAAACTGTAATTTGTCCCAAAATTCATGGTACTTTATTATATAAGACTATTAAAAAGTACTTCTATTAAAGTCCAGAAAGGATCATAGCCCAATTGTATTTTTTCATAAAATCACCGTTTTGCGATCTTTATAAAAATTAAAATCTATTTTATAAAGTTTCCTAAAAGTCTTTCCAAAACATTAAAGAAATCTGTTACAATTATTTGGCAAGTTTTTAACAAATCGAGATTGTTACGTTTGGATGTGGTTTTTCTAAATGCGCCTTGTGGTTGAGTTTTTGGATCCAAAAAATAGTTTGATTCAAAATGAAAGGTATTCCTTGAGCCGCATAAAATTAGAACTTGTCCCAAAACAGTCCAATGTGGAAACTACTACCAATTTAACGAGATTAGAACTACTTGAAAGTTTGCAAATTGCCAAATGTGATCTAATTTGTAGGAACTACTCCGTTTGATTAAAAATTTCTAAGGAATTATCGCATAAAATTCTTTAAGGTTTTAGACAAGCTTTAAATACCGTGGGTTTTTATTGTAAAACGCTGTTTCATGAAATGATCGATTGAAGTAATTCTGTTGATCTCCGCTATGGAATTTTTCAATAGCTCTATTATAGATTTTTAATTCTTTTTATTGTTAAATTATCAATCAGAAATGTTTTAATGTTGTGATGAAGCATCAATTAACGTGAGTTAGGTATATTCTGATTCGAAAGTGATTGAAGTGTAGAGAAACCCGGCAGAACGCTTTCCTATGGATCGCGTTGGAAACTCAGTAAAACGCTCTCTCAAACTCAGCGTCTCGCTTCTATTGGCGCTCGACAGATCGCGTTTTAAATTAAAACTTAAAAAAAATATCGTATTAAGTTTCTTTCATACAATTTATTGACTGGAGCTGAAAGCGCGGTCCCGCAAAGCTGAATTCACATTATTGGATTGGTTCTTTATTATGTAGTTTTAAGTAGGATCAATTTTGTTGAATTTTGATGGGATGGAACGTTTCGAACGAAACATTGGGTGTCGGGTCGACTTTGGAGCAAAGTGGAAAGGTTAGGGGCCGTTTGGTTCTTAGGTCATCTAAACTCTGATACTTGAATCAGAATTGAAATCTTTTCCTGGAAAATATATATTGCCTTAGTGGCTTTAACTTTTCAAGAGATTTTAGATAGAATTCGGATCATCGATCGAGACGTGACCGAACTGAACCGCTTGAAGTCTAGACTTCCTGCGGACCGGCCTTATTCTTCTTCCTTACAAATTTCTTTTGATAAACAAATCAACGAACTCTTAAACGAAAGAGTAGGCCTTATGGAACTTGAGGTCCTAGATCCACCCGCTTGGATCTTGGGAACCGGGATTTCTCAGGAAACTCCGGTTCCGCTCAAAGGCCTTTTTCCGTCTGGAGATCTTTCCAAGGAAAAACCGGACGATCAAGACGTAATTAATTTCCTACGAGAACTTCCTAAAACGGAAATCCATCTCCACCTTGAGGCATGTGTCAATAAGGACACGATGAAAAGGTTGATGGCTAAGAATGGAATTAACGTAACGGATGAAGAGTTCGAAGCTAAATTTAACTTTAAGGATTTGAACGGTTTCATTCAAGTATTCTTTTTTATTCAATCACTTGTTAAGGAACCTTCCGATTTCTCGTTTTTTGTGGAAAGTCTCGCGGAATACATGAGAGCGAATAACATCGTTTATACGGAAGTCTTTTTTGCTCCTTCTAAGTTTATTCAAAACGGTCTCGATTTCCAAGAAATGATCGATTTTTTAGTCAATCGAATTCGGGAGGAAAAGGAAGACGATGGTATCACCATACGTCTGTTAGTCGATGTTTCCAGATCTTTTGGACCGGAAAATGCAATGAAAAATCTGGATCGGGTTCTAAAACTGAGACATCCGGAAGTGATCGGAATTGGTCTTGGAGGTGCAGAGCTTATGGGACCTGCTAGGGATTATCAAGAGGTTTTCCAAAAAGCAAGGGAAGCAGGGCTCAGGGTAGTGGCACATTCCGGAGAAGACGACGGTCCTTGGGCGATTTGGGAGGCGGTGGAACTTCTCAAAGCGGAAAGGATTGGACACGGAACTTCCGCGATCCAAGATCCCGAATTGGTAAAGTATCTTAGAGAGAATCATATTCCGATAGAAATTTGTGTGACGTCTAACGTATTTACCGGCAAATACGTTAGAAAAGAACAAAATCATCCGGTTCGTTATTATTACGATCAGGGTCTTCCTCTGAGTATCAACACGGACGATCCTGAGATATTCAATGTAAATCTTACATACGAATATTATAAACTTTGGAGATTCCTGGATTTCTCTTTGGATGAGATCGTGGATTTGATTCGTCAAGGTGTTTTTGCCTCCTTTCATCCCAATAAGGAATCTCTCTGGGCCGAAATGGAAAAAAACATTCATCTCGTAAAAGCAAGATACGGTCTAAAAAGATAAAAATGGTTCTGAAAGTAACTTGAACTTTTCGTTTTCTTTAGTTACCGCTTGGAAAAATTAAAATCTATCTCAAAGATACTTGATCTTTGTTTAAAATATCGAATTTTAAAATATTTTTGAGATGATTTCTAGTAACTTTGAACTCAACGTTTTGCTTTGTAGGCCGAGTTGAAAGTTACATTCAAGATTTTGAAATCTTATTTTTTTTAAACGAAAATTTTAAGAATAGGATTGTTAAAAAATGAGAGTTCTCTATCCGTTTCCTTTACATTGAAATGGGCAATTGAATTAATTTTGTTGATTCCCACTATGGAATGTTTCAACAACTCTAATGTATAATTTGAACTCTATACAAAGTCAGAGAATACCAAAAATTTTTATCACAATATCTTGTTTGAGTATGAAATATTACTCAGAACTAAAAAATAAAACATCCAGTATTTTGCGCCGACAGGGTTTTGTAATAAAAATTTACGGTCCTCAATTTGATAGAGATCGTAGATAATAGTTATCAGTGAAACCATAGAGTTTATGGAACGGCAGAATTCTTTTCAAATAAATTGAATTTTACTTTTCGATCCTTTCGATTTTTGAAATCTAAGTCCCATGCAACCAAGAATGAATTTGATTACTCTCGGAGTGAGGGACCTAAAAAAAGCGGTTCATTTTTACGAACAAGGTCTTGGGTTTCCTAAAATGAAATTTGAAGGAAACGTCGCCTTCTTTACGTTAAACGGAACTTGGCTGGCTTTATATCCTTGGGAAGAACTTGCCGCAGATGCGGGCGTTTCTGCAGAAGGTAACGGTTTTAGAGGATTTACTATCGCCTATAATGGACAGTCCAAAGAAGAAGTGGATCAAGTCATCGCAAAAGCGGAGAAAGTCGGTGCCAAAATCGTAAAGCGACCTCAGGACGTTTTTTGGGGGGGATACTCCGGTTACTTCCAAGATCCGGAAGGGTTTTTTTGGGAGGTCGCTTGGAATCCCGGATTTTATCCGGGACCTTCTTGATTTACGGTTTCTTTTTTGCAGAATATTTGTACGGTTCTTTGAGTATATATTCCGCCGATTATCCAATGGATCAGATTGTCCCAGAAGTTTCTTGAAATTAAAATTTCTGGTTCTCCTTCGGAACATCGAACTTCCGGAGTATCGAACGTGTTTATCAAACCTAATAGAAAACCTCCTTGTTTGTAGGTTTGTTCAGGTTCGGCCCCGGCAGTTATAGAGTATTTTGTATCATGGATTTGTAATGTAGTATTGTAACAGTTAATCATTGTTAACGTTATTAAAGCAAAAAATACTATTTTAAAAAGTTTCATGGTTTAACTCAGTTATAACAGGTTAGATTTAAGGTTCTAGGAGTATAAATTCCGAAAGTTAATTGTTCATAAAGAGAATCTAAAAACGTGGAATATTGACGTATTTCTTTGATCTCGTTTGGACAATAATCACTCACATTGACGTGGTATTTTTTCGGAACCATTCCCCAAAAATAAAAGGATTGAGAAACGACATGAACTTTAGGCGGTTGTGCGTTGAGCCTGGCTCTTTCTTCCAAATCGTTTTTACACTGTCTTCTCAGTATAGGCGGTACACATGATTTTGGTGGTTTTTGTGCAAAACTTACTTGTACGTTTTGACAAGTGGTAAGTAAACTTAAAATCAAAAATGTTATCGAGATCCTAGTAATTGGATGTTGCTTCGACATTTATATAACCCTTCCCGAATATTCCTATAAAAAGATTAAAATCTGATTTTTTCGTATTCGTGTTTTTATAAACGGCTGCGGTATATCTACCTTTTTCCAATGATTGATTTTCGATTTTACAAGAGTATGTGTTTCCTAAATTTGTATTTGTACATTCTTTCTTTGAGTCAAAAAGAAATCCTTTTTTAATTAATTCAACCTTTAGATCTGGATCCGTGGAATCGACCTGTACGTTTCCACGGATGTTTTCGGATTGGTTGATAGTAAATTCATAATTTTGAATGTTCTTTTCCGGAGTTAATGTTCCTTGAACGAAAGACTGAAGACGAACTGTTCCGTTTTGTTCGCTTTGATCGAATATAAGCCTTTCTGAATTTTCGTTTATTTTACAGGAGATTAATCCGGTAAACATACAAGCCATTATCGTCACGACGATTCTTAATGAATTTTGCATATTATTGGTTCTGTTGTCTGTAAATTTTAACCGGTTGATCTTTATTTCCTACGCTTATATATACGAAATTTACACCAAAATTCATTCCGGATATAGCCGAATAAATTTGACGATTGGTAACGTCTCTTAATCCGCCTATTCCTATAGGCTCCCAGTCGTGTGATGAACTTCCAGGATTTTCAAGATTTGTTCTCCAGATTTGAATTCCGTTTTCGTTGTCAAAACCTACGTAGAGATAAGATCCACTTGCAACTACCATCGTCATACTGTGATTGGAATCGTCTCCGAAATTCGTAAACCCGGTTCCATTATCTCCTACTAAAGACCAATCTTCTGCTTCGCAGGTTGTTGTATCGCCGGTTAGAGTCGGATCACATTTCCAAAGTTGAGGTCTTCGATTTGTATAACTTCCGTCTGTACAACCTTTCAAAGTTTGTAAACTTTGTCTGAGTCCGGAGTGATCTTCTTTCGTTACACAGATCGTTCTTGTTACATACAATCTTCCGTTAAATTCTGCGAATTGAGAGAATGCTTTATCCGCCGGAATTAAATCTCGATACTTTGTAAGCTCCAGTGAAAACCAATTGTTATGAGGAGAGTTATGCCACTTCGGATTGGATCTATGTGCTGTGTCTTTCCAACTGGAACAACGATTGATTCCTTCACAAGGACTAGGATTTGCACTGGTAGAGTGTATTATACTTCCATTATGTAATGAATTTGGAAATCCTCCGTTTGCGGCGTAAAGTTTTTCTTTAAAAACGAATAGAGAATCTATTCCCACATAATAACCCCAGTTGATCGAGGAATTATTCAGTTTATTTAATCTGTTTTCTTTAACATTCACTTTAGTTTTGTGAACAATAGGGCCAGGAGTTATATCCAAACTACCCCTTCTAAATTTTATCTTTTGTTTTTCGCTACTGACTAAGTCTTGGCTTCCCCCTCCGAAATAAGGCATTCTATCGATTCTAAAACGATTGCCGCGATAACCGTTAGAGGCTTCACAGTTGTTTACAATTGCACATCGATTTTGATCGGATGTGTTAAAGGTGATTTTACCGAAATCAGGTGCGTTTAGATTTTGATTTCTTTTTGCAAAACCTACATGGATTCGATCGTCTAGAACCGCGATAGATGAAGTTCCTGCAGTCGCCAATCCAGTAATTTCTCCCATATCGATATATTTAAAATTAAGGTTTGTATCGGTATCTGAGGAATAATAGAGATAGTTGAATTTCCTTGGTTTTGAACCTGCTATAAAAATATGAGATTTTTTGTCTAATGATCCGGTGGCAAAAACTCCACGTCCATCTTCGTTATCCGGACCACATCCAGTAGTAATGTCTGCACTATTGAGAGTACAACCGGTATGACCGATTGTAACGTAATTCGGAACCGGAATTCCTCCATCTCTTGAAGAAGCACGGTTAGTGGCATTTATATCTTTGGTAAAAGAGAAAAAAATAGATTCCGGAAAAGTTCCGTCGTAATTGAATCGAGCTGCTTGGTTTCCTTTTACATTCGGTCCTAGATAGATTTGATTGTTGTAATCTACAAGAGAGCCGAAATCGGAACCGTCTCCAAAAGGATCTGACACGATCGGGCCATCCATAAAGTTGAGAGGGGAATTTCCACAACCTATAAAGTTGATTCTATCTTTCGGAGAAGATTGTAGGTTTTCTTGATCTAATGAATCTCGAATTGCTCCCCAGGATTTGTTGTCAAAGCCGTCTCCGTTCAAATCATTTGCGGCGATGATCGTATATTGACCACCTGATTGAAGAAGGGAGTGTGTTAAACATATTTTCGAGGAGTCTGCCGGTGCTCCACCGCATACTTTTCCATCTAAAATTCTAACGCTCGTAATACTTCCCAATGAAGACACACCTGCAAATTTATATCTGGATTCACACTGGGACGGATTTGAACATTCCACGGATTTTGTTGCTTCCTTTCCCGAATATAAAGGTTTGGAAAAAGAAACGATCACTTGGTTTAAGGAATTACAAACTGCACTTGTAAGTTTGAGTTGTTCTTTTCCTATAAAATCAGAGTTATTTGGACAACTTAAGGAATTTGGAATGGAAGAAAGATCGTGAATTCCTTGTTTGTTGACTACAAGTGTGTATGATTTGTTTAAGATTTGTGAATGTGAAAGTGTGATCGTAAAAGTATTTTTACTTCCTTTGATACTACTAAGAGAAAAATCTGCGGTTTGAGAATTGGAATTGAAGTCCGTATTATCCGAACAATGTCCGTAAAAATTGGAACTATCAATTATTTTGTAATTGGATAAATCAAGGGCTTCCTGATTGTTTATGGATTCTGAATATACAATTTGGATGGTAGTAGGTGATAAAGAAACTACGGATTGAACCGTCGGAGCTATCGTGTCGGTTTTGTTTACTGTGAGAATTGTATTTCCCGACACTGAGCCGTAGGTCGCTGTGATTATAGGATTTCCAGAAGTAATCCCTGTAACCAATCCTTTCGTTTCAGATGCGTTACTCACCTTTGCTTGAGCTTGATTCGAACTGGACCATGTAACCGAAGAAGTTAAATCCGTTTTGGTTCCGTCCGAATACGTTCCCATTGCAAAGAATTGTTTTGATACGGTGGTGTTTATATTTGTATTGGTAGGAGATATAGAAATCGAAGAGAGAGTTGCTGCGCTGACAGTTAAATTTATGTTTTTCGAAATGGAATTGTAAGTCGCGGTAATTTTGCTCTTTCCAATCTGTAAAGCGGTCGCTTTTCCCTTGGTTCCGGTCGAATTGGAGATGCTGATCGAGTCAGAATTGGAACTGGACCATGTAACTAAATCGCTGATGTCCTGAATGGTGGAGTCTGAATAAACGCCAAGCGCAGTATATTGTTGGGTAAGTCCCTTGGCGATGTTATTGTTGACTGGATTGATTTTAATGGAATCTAACGTGGCGGCGCTTACATTAAAATTTATTTTATTACTGCTTATAGAATTGTAAATTGCGGAGATGTTGGAAGAACCTATTGAGAGTGCGGTCGCTAAACCTTTTTTACCCGCAGAATTATTGATAGGAACAATATCGGATTTGGAGGAATACCAGGTCACAAGATTCGTAATCTCTTGTTCAGAACCGTCTATAAAAGTTCCGATCGCTTTAAATTGTTGGGTCAATCCTTTGGCTATTGAACTTGAGGAAGGACTGATAGTTATACTTTTCAGTTTTAAGTCAGTGACTGTGATCGGAATTGGGGAACTTTGGACAAATTTGTAGATGGCCGTAATATTCGAACTTCCTAATGCAGAAGCTGTTGCTATACCGGAGTTATTTTCGATCTTGATCTTGGAGGGATCGGAAGAAATCCAAGTTACAAGCTGAGTCAAATTCTGAGTAGAGTTGTCTGTAAAAATACCAGTCGCTTTAAATTGTTTTGTAAAACCATGAGGGATAGAATTGATCGTCGGTGTTATCTCGATGGAAGTAAGAAGCGCGGAAGTGATATTCAAAACGGAAGATCCGGATATGGAGTCTATCGTTGCCTTAATGTTTGTACTTCCAGTAGCGACTGTTGTAACTGAACCAGTAACATTGTTGACTATTGCTTTTCCGGAATTGGAAGAAGACCAGGTGGCTAGGGACGTCACGTCTTGTACGGAATGATCCGTATATGTTCCGGTGGCCTTGAATTGTTGTGTTAAACCTTTTGCAACTGATGGATTTGTAGGTGTTACGGCAATGGAAATCAATTGTGCCGGAGTTACCTTCAATATTACTTTAGAACTTTTGATTGAACCGAGAGCGGCGGATATTTCACTCGATCCGGGAGTGAGTGTATTTGTAATACCTTTGCTTCCTCTGGTATTTGTAATTTCAGCAATATCTGTATTAGATGAACTCCAAGTGACCTGATTTGTAATATCGGAATTAGAGTTGTCTGTAAAAATACCGGTTGCTTTAAATCTTTCGGAAAGTCCCTTTGCTTTGGAAGCAGCGGCCGGTGTGATTTGTATTTCAACAAGTTTTGCAGCAGTAACGGATAACGTAGAAACTGGACTACTTACCTTTCCGAATGTGGCTTTAATATCCGTTGCTCCTGTAGCTGCTCCGTAAGC
>NZ_AHMN02000022.1:0-150000 GCF_000243695.2 Leptospira kirschneri serovar Cynopteri str. 3522 CT
TTGTGGGTAAGGTTATGGCTCTCTATGAATCGCGTTGGAAACTCAACACAACGCTTTCCTAAGGGTCGCGTTGTGGAGTCAAGTTATTGAAATTAAAGAAATTGAATGTATAACTATAGTACACAATAACTTGACTGGAGCTGAGAGCCTGTTCCATTGAATCTTTTTTTCAGACTATTGGTGGGATTCGCCCGGTTTTTTTTTATGTCTAATTCACGTTCATAAGAATTTACGGCATTCAATTTTAAAGATCAGTAATTTTCAAAAATGAAGAACTCCGCAAAAATTATAGTATGAAAAAATGGTTAAAAAAACATGAACTCATAAAAAGAAACAAATCTATGGGAACTACTTCATAACTATTTTTGTTAAAAATTTGCAAAATGATTTTAGACGAATTGATTGATTTCTATTCCATTTTAGGAAAATATCTAAAGAAACTTCTATAAAATGAATTTTTTATGATGATAGTCATAAAACAACAAACTCTTCTGAATTAGTGAGCATGATCGTGCAAAAGGATAAAAAGCATGACCCGCAAAATAGGTAAAATTCTAGATTTGAAACCAAAGATTTATCTTAAAATTCAGAACATTTTATCTAAGATCTAATAAGATTGTTGTTTTAAGATTTTAAATTCGTTTTTTAAGTTTTATATTAGTACTTAATAATTAATAAATTTATTTAAAAAATATATTAGAGAAATTGAATGGAATATGAAAACATCAAGCCGGTCACATTGACAATCGCAGGTTCGGACTCTGGAGGAGGAGCCGGAATTCAAGCAGATTTAAAAACGTTTACAGCTCTGGGTACTTTCGGAACTTCCGCAATTACTTGTCTGACTTCTCAAAATCCTTCGGGTGTTACTGGAATTTTAGAAGTAGATACAAACTTTTTAGAAAAACAAATCTTGGCGGTTCTAGATTACTTTCCAGTAAAAGCAATTAAAACCGGAATGTTATTTTCTATATCCATTATCGAAAAAACGAGTTTTCTTCTTTCAAAGAGAAAGAAAGAGGAAAAAAATTTTTTCTTAGTAATCGATCCAGTCATGGTAGCGACAAGCGGCGCAAAACTTTTGCAGGATTCGGCAATTGACGTTTTGTTAACAAAGTTAATCCCGATTGGAAACTTAATCACACCCAACCTAGACGAAGCTGAAATTCTTTCCGGAAAAAAAATACACACAAGTGCGGAGATGCCTGATCTTGCAAAAGAAATATTCGAAAAATTTAAAGTTCCAACTCTTTTAAAAGGAGGTCACTTACAAAACGAAAAAATTGCTATAGACGTTTTGTACGACGGTAAAAAAATTTCTAAATTTGAAAAACCGTTTGTAAACGGGTTTTATCCGCACGGCACAGGATGTACATATTCTTCCGCAATTGCCTCTTATCTAGCTCGAGGAGAAAACTTAATCGATGCAATTGATCATGCAAAAGAATATTTACATGCAGCTATCGAACAATCCTACATTGCGGGAAAAGATAAAACTCTGAATCATACTCCGTTATTTCATAAAACTTAAAGTTACTTTCAAAACATTTTAAAAAATAAGACATGTAGTTCATTAATCATGAAAGAACATTCAAAATCAATAAACTATTTTAATAAAGTATAACCATCAGGACTTAATGTTCGTATTTTACTATTCGTAAGTATGAAAATAGAATTAAAAATTAACGGTCGATTTTGTAAAGATCCAGAAGTTTTCAAAAACTGCGTCTAATTTGAAATTGTCAGCTTTTTTGAAGAAAATTCCGCATTCTAACTTTTAAACTAAACATAATATTAATTTTATACATTTGAATAGTATCAGAACTTACCAAAAGATAATAACCGAATTTGTTTAAGAACTCTATAAAATCTAAAAATTCTTGATTAGAATTATCAGATAAAATCATTGTTTGACGACTAACATCACAACAAATGATCTTATAGAAGTTCCAATTTATTTTTTTTCCTGGTTGTTTAACAATTCATCTTGTATAAGTTTTTCTAAAATACTCAGTGGTAGAGAACCATTGTCCAAAACCACTGAATGAAATTCTCGAATATCAAAAGTTTCCTTTTTACGAGTCTTTACTTTCTCTCTGAGTTCTAAAATTTTCAACATTCCGAGTTTATAAGAACAAGCCTGGCCAGGATAAACTATATATCTTTCTATTTCTGCGGTTACGTCTTTTGGAGCCATTCCAGTATTTTGTATCATATAAGAGATCGCGTGTTCCCTACTCCACCTTTTATAGTGTAGACCTGTATCGACTACGAGTCTAACCGCACGGAACAATTCCGCTTGAAGTCTTCCTAAATCCGAATATGGATCTTGAAAAAAATCGTAGTCTTTTGCAAGTCGTTCCGCATATAAGGCCCAACCTTCTACATAAGCTGTAAACGTAATTGTATTTCTAAAACGAGGAAGGTTTTTTAATTCCTGCATGATTGCAATCTGTAAATGATGTCCAGGAATTGTTTCGTGATACGTCAATGTTTTCATACCAAATTTAGGAATTTCCTTTGTATCTCGAAGATTTGCATAAAAAACACCTGGTCGAGAACCGTCTAACGCTGGTTCGTCGTAATACGCTCCCGGTGCGGTTTTCTCTTTAAAGACTGGAATTCTTTCTACTTCAACCCTACTTTTCGGCATTCTGAAAAACAAAGGTTTCGTTTTTTCTTCAGAGTGTTTTAGAATTTTATTATATTCTTCTAAAGCCTGAAGTTTACCTTCTTCGTTGTCAGGAAATAAAAATTTAGAATCCTTTCTAAGTTCAGACATAGCAATTGGAATAGGCTTATTTTTTCCGATCTTTTTCAAAATTATTTTCATTTCGTTTTGAATTCTAGAAACTTCGGATAATCCTATATTATGAATTTCTTCCGGAGTCAATTCGGTCGTAGTATGTTTTTTTAATTCGTGAATATAATAAAGATCTCCGTCCGGAAGTTTCCAAACTCCAGCCCTCGAATCTGCGTGTCCTTTTTGTTCTAAAAAAAGAATTAGTAATTTTGAATATGCAGGATATACTTTCGATTCAATCGATTGTTTGACTCGTTCTAAAGAACGATTCTGAAAATCCAAGGAAACCGAATCGATCTTTTTTATTTTCTTTTCAAATGTCGTATAAAGAAGATTTTCCTTTGCCGGAACCGTTACAAACCCATTGACCTCCGAGATCAATCGATCTAAAATAAAATTGGGTGGTAGAATACCATTTTTATCCCTAAATAAAATTCCTTCTATAAGTTGATCTATCTTTTTGGGAACAGCTTCCAATCTTGCGATGTAATCTTCTACATCTTGAGAAGATGTGACAGGATGTTGTGTAGCTAAAAAAGTAGGGAGCTGATTTTGAACTCCAAATAGTTGATTTGCTGGATAATCGTGAAATAAAAATCTTTCACCGGAAATTTTTAAACGAAGAGACCATTCTAGAATTTCAAAAGAAAGTAGTTCTTGTCCTGATAAATCTTCTTTTCCATAAGATAAAAGAATTTCCAGATTCTTTTTTGTTTTTTCTAAGTCTTGTTCTTGTTTTTCGATCGATATATCGGTAAGTTTTTTTTGATAACTTCCAATTCCAAAACGATTCAGAATTCCAAGAGAAGTTAAATATTCCGGATCTTCTAAAATTGATTCCCAAAAAATTTTTTCATAGAATAACCCAAGTGTAATAGGTTTAAAAAAAATCGTATGTAAAATCAGAGTAAACGTTAAGGAAAATAAGATTAAAATTCCAAATAGAATCTTTTTAAAAACAGAAAATTTTGACATAGTAAAAACAGAATTCGCAAAGTCCGAGAATATGAAAGTTCTATTTTTAGAAACCTTTATAAAATCGAAAAACACCAAAACTCAAATTTTTACTTTTTCCGAATAAAAACACATTACTCAAACAACAATTCTAAATTATTATTTAACTTGAATTAACGCGAAAGGGATCGATGCGGAGTCAAGTTATTGAAATTAAAGAAATTGAATGTATAACTATAGCATACAATAACTTGACTGAAGCTGAGAGCCCGGTCCCGCCTGTTTCATTGAATCTTTTTTTACAGACTATTGGCGGGATTCGCCCGGTTTTTTTTATGTCTATTCACTTTATTTATTACTTTAGTAATAAATAATTTTCTAAACTAAAGGAAGGATGACCAAAAAAATAAAGGAAATCAACAAAGTCCAGATTCCTGCGGAAGACAAAGAAAACCAAAGAGAGTTTTGCCATCGGATCAAAGGAACGGCAACAAATAAAATCATTCCGAAATAGGAAAAATAAGGGGAACGATCATAAAGACGTTTTTGCCATTCTATAAATCCTTCCTTAAAATCCTTTACATCTCCTCGAAATTTCAGATCTAAGATCAATTCTCCGATCCAACCAGAGATAGAAAATACGAAAGTCCACACAAAGAATAAAATCGATACCAAAAACGGAATTTTTTCGAAACGAGTCAAAATATGAACCACGAGTAGAAGCAGACTCAAAATAGGTAAGATCGGATAGAGAATTTTAGTTCTCAAAAATTTACTTTCGGCAATATAACGAAAAAAAGATGTTGAGTTTGAAGATTGAAAAGATCCGCAAAATAAACATTGGATAGATTCCGCTAAGATATGCGTACCGCAATTCCTGCAGAATCGTTTTTCGTTCTCCATACTTTCTAAAATAAAAGATCAACTCTAATTGATAAGTTGCCGAATCAGTTGATGCAAAAAATCAACGTTAGGCGTTCCACTTTTTGGAAGAGGTTTGTTGTTAATGAACAAGGTAGGAGTCGAATTGATTTTCAGTTTTTCGGCCTCGTCTACTTCACGATTGATCTGATTTCTAATTTTTATAGAACTCATACAAGATCTAAACTGATCCATATTCAGACCGTTTTTTTCAGCGAGACGAGTAACGGTTACCGCAGTGTGCATCACTCCGGCTTCGTTATCATCGTAAAGACCGGTATAAACCGGATAAAACTTTTTCTGCTCATTGGCACAAAGCGCCGCGCTCGCAGCCACACAAGAACTCGCTTCGGGAGCCTTTCTTCCTACAAGACGATTACAATTTCCATCTAAAGGAAAATTTTTATAAGCGACTTTAATAATTCCATTATACTCGCTTAAGAAAGATTTTAAAATCTTACTCGTATGCATACAATGACCACAATTAAAGTCTGCGTATTTTACAATTGTAATCGGTGCATTTGGATCGCCTACAACTGGAACGTCTTTCAAATCGATGGAAACCGCTGGAGTTGTTCCAAATTCTTTCAATTGTTCCGAAATAGACTTTTCTCCATTGGCAGTTCCGGATACAAGTCTTGCTCCATTCGTAGAAATTTTTCCTCCGTAAAGACCGAGAACAAAAAAGGAAAGTATAACGATAATAAAATTGAAAAAATTTCCGTTTAAAGAGTTTAAAACGGCTCCAACCGATTTATCCGAAAGAGATTTAAATGCGGAAAAATTTACGGCGAGAAGTAGAATCGTCACCACATACGTTGCAACACAAAGACCGCATAACGCTTTAATTACTCCAACGGAAAGTAAAAATAATCCTAAGTCAGCAGTAAGGCCGAGAATTAAAACATAAAACGCTAATCTAAGATTTGCTTCTGCAGATTCTTTTTTGATTTCCGACAATACAAAAAGAAAACCTACAAAACCATAAAATAGAAAACCAAACAAAGCAATCGGAATATCTCCTAAACCAGGGACGTTTCGAATTGCAGAATAAGCGCTTTCGGAAACCTTATCGCAAGAACCGGATTCGCTCAGTGTGTTGCAAATTGTTTCTCCTATTGAGCTAGGATCGCCGTAATATTTTTGGATGAGTAAAAAAGAAAAAATCAGCCCTAACACGGAAAGTATGATCGATATTTTATTTT
Source organism: Leptospira kirschneri serovar Cynopteri str. 3522 CT (assembly GCF_000243695.2). Taxonomy (NCBI): domain Bacteria; kingdom Pseudomonadati; phylum Spirochaetota; class Leptospiria; order Leptospirales; family Leptospiraceae; genus Leptospira; species Leptospira kirschneri. The sequence goes on from NZ_AHMN02000022.1 coordinate 5,884, forward strand.
TAGAAAATTGATTCATGAATATCCCAGATCTTGTAAGATAGATTTACCTTTATGTATGGTTCCTTTTCAGATGGAAAGAAAAATCCAATTCTATTTTTTGTTTCCTTAAATAGAAGAAATCGCTTCAGCGAGATCCAACTTCCCTTCGTATAAAGCTTTTCCAGTGATCACTCCGTAGAGAGGAATTTTAGTTTTGAGAGAAGAAAGATCCATCAAATCCTTGAGAGATGCAATTCCACCGGAAGCAATCACTTGAAACGGATAAGAATTTAATATTTCTCTATATGCTTCCAGGTTCGGACCTGCGAGTGTTCCGTCTTGAGCAATATCCGTAAAAACAATATGTTCAATTCCTGCTTTTACAAGCCGTTCTAATAAATCTCTGTAATGAATACCAGAATCTTCTTCCCAACCTGCAATTTTTACAATCCCGTCTCTTGCATCAACTGCGACCACAACTCTTTCTTTTCCGTAGTTATCGAGTGCGTATTTCAAAAGATCCGGATTTGTAACGGCGGCGGTTCCAAGAATAAAACGATTGATTCCTATTTTATCGTAATATGACAGTTTTTCTTTATCACGAATTCCACCACCTAACTGCACTTTGAGGGAAGTAGTCTCTCGGATTTTCAAAATAGAACGTTCATTGATACCGAGCTGATTTCTAGCGCCGTTCAAATCTACAAGATGAAGCAAAGTAGCCCCATTCTTAGCAAAACTTTCTGCAAGTTTCCAAGGTTCGGAAGAATAGATTTTTTTTTCTTCGTAGTTTCCCTTAAATAAACGAACCGCACAATTATCAAATAGATCTATAGCAGGAATTACAATCATACGAAACGAATAAAATTCTCCAAAAGTTTAAGTCCATGAGTATGTGATTTTTCGGGATGGAATTGTGTTCCGAAAATATTATTTTTTTCTACGACGGCTGGAAATTTTTCCTGGTAATAATCACAAAGCCCGGTGATTGCATTTCCTTCGGCGTCGGTAGGTCTATAGGAATGAATAAAATAAAAGAAAGATTGATCTCCAATTCCTTTTAGAAGAACACTTTTATCTTTTCTACGAATTTGAAGGCGATTCCAACCGATATGCGGAACTTTAAAATCTTTTCCGTGAAATTTTTTGATCTTACCTTTGATATATCCCAGACCTTCGATTTGTTCTTTTTTTGAACCTTGAGCAATCTCTTCTGAAGATTCAAAAAGAATTTGAAAACCAATACAAATTCCGAAAAGAGGTTTTCCAGAAGTTACGTGTTTATCAATCGTTTCTCGAAGTCCGGTCGAATTCAAGTTCTCCATCGCTTTATCAAAATGTCCGTCACCCGGTAATATTAGAGCTTTTGAATTTTCAATCGTTGAATGATCCTTTGTAAAAACAAAATCCTTAGTATAAATAGATACGGCTTTTAAACAAGAATGAATATTTCCCATTCCGTAATCTAGAATGGCGATCATTCTAAAACACCTTTAGTGGAAGGAATTGCGCCTGCGGACGCAGAGTCTTGTGCAATCGCCATTCTGAGAGCTTTACCTAAAGCTTTAAAAATAGATTCGTGAATATGGTGTTTGTTATCTCCGTAATGAACAACTACGTGTAGATTCATCTTTGCGTTGAGAGCAAGCTTTTGTAAAAATTCTAAAGAAAGTTCCGCATCATAAATTCCGAATTTACCCGTTAGTTCAGGTCCGGTATATTTAAAAAAATATCTACCACCTAAATCCACGGCTACGGTAGTAAGAACTTCGTCCATAGTAAGAGTAAAATGTCCGTATCTAAAAATTCCAGTCTTATCACCTAACTGTTTATGAATTGTAGTTCCCATTAAAATCGCAGTATCTTCCACAGAATGATGACAATCGATTTCAATATCTCCTCTTAACCAAAGATCCAAGTCGATCAATCCATGTTTGGAAATATGTGAAAGCATATGTTCGAAAAAAGGAATCTCTGTATCGAATTGATATTGACCAGTTCCTCGAAGATTCATTTCCAATTTGATCTCGGTTTCGGAAGTTTTTCTTTCTGCTTTCATTCTAACTGGATCATAGAATCCGATCAACTTGTCTGTCAATGAATTCCAAAATAATGGATGACGGAAAAGCCAAACCTATCGAAATTGTAGGAGCAATTTCTCACTATAAATCGCCGAAGTGGCGGAATTGGTAGACGCACTGGCTTCAGGTGCCAGCGACCGCAAGGTTGTGGGGGTTCGAGTCCCTTCTTCGGCAAAAATAAAATCATTAATTTATTATTTTTCCAATAGTAGCAGAAAGCGTTGCAACTCCCAACATGCCAGCTAAAATCCAACGAGTTTGAACAGAGATAGTTTTGTGAATATCTACAATGGACTTTTGTAATTCTAAAAAATCGGTTTTTGTTTCTGCTCTAAGTTCTGCAATTTCAGTTTTTAACTCTGTTTTAAGGTCTGCAATTTCAGTTTTTAACTCTGTTCTAAGGTCTGCAATTTCAATTTTTAATTCTGCTCTAAGTTCTGCAATTTCGGTTTTTAACTCTGTTCTAAGATTAGCGATTTCGGTTTTTAATTCTGCTCTAAGATTAGCAATTTCGGTTTTTAACTCTGCTCTAAGATTAGCAATTTCGGTTTCTAAATCAGAATAAAAATCTCCAAGTTCCTTTCTAATTTTAGCCGTTTCCATTTCGAATTCAAATTGAAGCTTTAGAATTTTAGAATTTACTTCACTGAAATTTATTTTCATTTCGGCACGAAGATCTAAAATTTCTCCTTGAAGGTTCACAATTTTAATAGCCACTTCATAACGAAGCTTTTCAATTTCTCCCGATAGAGTCGTTTTTACCTGTCTTATTACAAAATCTACCTGCGAGATCTCGGACTTTAAAAAAGCTTCATACTGTTGGAAACTAATTTCAAGAGTCGCATTCTTTGAGGCAGTCAATGCTTCTTCTAAAAAAGCCAAAAATTGATCCCTTCCTTCAGGACCCAATATCTCTTCCATTTGATTCGGAATTTTATGGATTAAGTCCAGCAGCATAATTTACTCCTTTACTTGATTGAGATTCAAGCGATTTTTTCTCTGCTAGTACAGTTCTTGAAATGGAAGAAACGGATTTTAAATAGTTTAGGATTTAGTAAAATTTCTTTAAAAAATTTTTATTTTTCTAAAAAATTAAAAAAATATTGAAATTTTAATATTAGAATTGTTGAAAAATTCCATAATGCAAAATTACTTCCATTATCCATTTCAATACAACTAAAACATATGGAGAATTAATTTTTCAAAAACTCTATTTTATTATGAATTGAAAATCTCATTTTATAAAGCCGAAGTTTCACCAAAGCTATATAATAAATCACTTATAATTCTGAGCTAAATCCAAGTGGTTGGTTTAAAATTTAAAAAATATCTTATTGTCTATAAGTTACTAATTTCTATAAAATTGAGTACCGTTAATTTTATCGCAGAACATTATTTTAATGTAAAATATTAAGTATTTAATCTGAGAGTAGAATCTTTTCTAAGGTTTTATTACGAAAGCGCATAAAAGTGAATCGTGGATTTTACGAAGATGTAGAAGCTATTCATTGTGGTATTTTAAAATTTATAACTTTTTTAAGTGAGATACTACATTTTAACCTTTACTGATAAAATTATATAACAAATTTCTGATGTTTGAGATTCGAACGGATCCTTGTAATAAAAACTCTCAATGCTTTATTAGATAGTCTGAATAAAATAAACTCATAGTACTATTTTTATATATTTTTGCAATAAGCGTAGGAACTCATACAAAAATCATTAAAATTTTGAAATGAGTTATAGGTTATTATTTTCAAATTTTAATATGAATTTCAAATAACTCTTGGAGTAAAACTTGAAAACAATTACTCAGAACTGATATCAGAGTTTGTTTCAAAACCTCAAAGAATTTTACGCGATAATTCCTTAAAAATTTTTAATCAAATGCAGTATGCAGTAGTTCCTACATTTTTATGAAACTCAATGCATCGTTTCTATGGTCGCTCGAAGTAACTAAAGCGTCTCACTCCCCATGGGTCGTTTGACAAGTCGCATTTGGCAATTTGCGAACTTTCAAGCAGTTCTCTAATGTCGTTAAATTTTCGTAGTAGTTCCTACATTGGACGGTTTTGGGACAAGTCCATCATAAAATATCCAGCATTTTGCATTGAAATAGGATTTTTTAAAAAGAATTTATAATGTTCAATTTTTGAGACCGTTCCAAAGCTATAGGTTTCTTTAAAAATTTTGGTTCTTTTAGAATTTTATGGAAGCTTTTGGACAAACTCTTTATAGATTCTATAAAAAATTCATCCAACGGAATCAAACCGATTGGTTTTTAATGAAACAAAATCCTGAGTTAATTGCAATCGATTGGGAAAATAATTTAAAAATATCAGAAAACGTTTCCATGATTCCTCTCAATTTAATCTGGATCCGACCGAAAATAAAATTATCTCTAGAATAATCGTGGAAATTACGGACGCGATTCTACATTACTGGATTCGGGAATAAAGGATAGGGAATTTTAAAATAGAATGATTATCGAGTTAAAAATCATTTTAAAATCATATCTAATTCGTCATTTCTCGAGAGGACAAAAACGCTTTGATTCGAATTCTTCTTTTTGAATTTCCTTTAACTACTTTTTTCGTTTTTTTAATGGTAGTAACTTTTTTTATCGTGAATGTTTTCCTTCCTGAACATTTGATTCGACAGTATTTTTTAAATCATCCGGGGCAAATCCAACCTTTTTCTTGGATCGGAGCTGTATTCTATCACGGAAGTCTAATACATTTATTTGGAAATATGTTTTATCTTTTTTTCCTTGGAAGAGCAGTAGAATACAAAGCCGGAAAAGGAAGATGGCTTTTGTTTTTCTTTATGGCGGCTTTGATCTCTTCTTTATTGGATTCTTTCATCCGAGGAGTAATTTTGCATGATTCCACTCCGGTTGTAGGTGCATCCGGCGCGATCTCCGGAATCGCAGCAGTAGCCGCGCTACTCTCCCCTTTTTCACTTCGTTTTAATCAAAGGAACATTCCATTTCCGGTTTTTTTAATCGCTTGGATTATGGTTTATTCGGACATTACCAATGTATTTACGGAAGACGGAGTGGCACGTTGGGCACATTTAGGCGGTTTTATTTCCGTAATTTTTGCAGCTTATTTTTTAAAACCGACGGAAAGAAAACAACTTCATTCTGGTTTTATACTTAATTTAATATTTATTATTTTAACTTTAATTCTCGCATTTTTCTATTCAAATCGATCTTAGAGTTTAACTGTTGATTTGATAATTTTCAAATCGATAGTTAAACAACTTTGAATATTCGATCAATACTTAATTTATAGATCCGAGTAAAAACAGAAATAAACCTCATATTATTCAGAACTACATAATAAAAAACCTATCCAGTAGTTTACACTTCAATAATATAAATTCAGCAAAAAATAAGGGCGAATCCGGCTTGCCATTAGGCAGCCGGACCGGGCTCTCAGCTCTGGTTAATAAATTGCATGAAAGAAACGTAATACAGAATTTCGTTTTTAATTACAATTTATTAACCCCGCATCGATCCCTTTCGCGTTAATTTGAACTATAAAATTTTTTAACAACTCTCATATTAAAAGAAACATTGAAAATTTCACAGCCAAATCTAGATTCCTATATGTTTAGCCCGCCAACCTCTTTATAAAAGTTTACTTCTTACGCCAAACTTGTGTTAGTATTACTACTAATCTTATAAAATTGAATACCGTAAATTTTTATTGCAAAAACCTGTTTTAAAGCAAAATATGAATACTTTGTTATATAGTTCTGAGTAACACAAAGTATTGGAGATTCTGTTATATAATTCTGAGCAATATGAGTCGATTATACTTCACGATCAAATTCCTAAAATAAAGAACCAAGATAAAAATGATTGTCAACAAGGAAAAAATATTAGCCCTTGTAGGAAAACCGGAGAATGAATGAGCAAACACGGCTTTTTTCAGATTACCCAAAAACTTTTCCTAAGAAAAGGAGACGAACTTTTAATTCTCAGAGATCGCAAATCCGGTTTAGGAGATCTTCCCGGCGGAAGAATGAATGAGGATGAATTCTTTGAAGACTGGAGTCTTAGCATGCAACGCGAGATCGAAGAAGAATTAGGTTCGCAAGTACAAATTAGAGTTTCTCCAAAACCATTGTTCATTCACAAACACAGAGTCAACGAAGGAAATTTTCCTTGTATCATTATCGCTTATCACGCGGATTATCTAGGAGGGAACATTATTCTCTCCGATGAACACGATTATATCACATGGGAAAAAGTTCAAACCTACGAACCGAGTCCCTTATTTACCGAATATATGCTCGACGCAGTAAATCTATATCTCAAGGAATACGCTTCTTTAGTGCATTAGAAAAAAAGAATATGATTCTATTTTGGAAAAACGTAGTTGCCTCATTCATCTTAATTCCTATCTTTTTAGGAATCGCTTATATCTTTTCAGGAAAACAAATTTCATCGGAACAATACAACACTCTTCCTCGTAAAGAATATCAAATTTTAACAAATGGCTACGATAGAAACGCAGGAAACGTAGTCGTAATTCAGCCAGAATGGAGATTGGAAAATTTTTCTTCCGAAGAAAGATTTCTTAAATCTGTGGAGGCCCCTCTAAAACAAGCTAAACAAAATGGACTTTTAAAAAAGAATACTTTAGTCGTTTTTCCGTCTCATACTGGAAGTTTTTTGTATTTTTTAAATTCCCGCCAAGAAGCTTTTAAAAAAGCAAACCTTGAAGAAGCATTCCATTTTATTAAATTAGAAATTCTTTTTAAATCTATATTTGGATTGAACACGGAACAAAAATCGAACCCTAGTTCTACATATTTAAGAATTTTTTCCAATTTATCCAGGACCTACGGTGTCTATATTTTACCGGGTTCGATTTTAACTCCGATTGAAAATTCAAATCCTGAAAATCTTGATCTCAAAATTTGGCAGGAAGTAGTTTATATTTTTGATCCAAACAAACAAATCTCTTTTAAAGAAAATGTATTAACTAGAACTCCTACGGCAACCTGGAAGAAAAACTTAGCCACTTTCCAAAAAGTAGAAATGGAGCCTAATGGAATCGAAGACAAATCACTAACAACTTATCAACTTCCTTTTGCAAGATTCGGAATTTTTTATCTGGATGAATTTAAAAACCCTGAATTTCAGGAAAAAGTGAAAAAAACCTTTGTTTCAAGAGTAATCGCGTTAGGCGAAAATCCCTCCGAAACGGATCTAAAAGAATGGGCTATAAAATCCAATTTAGAATCGACGATTCGAGTCATTCCTTCGGGTTCTTTTTTGGATAAAACTTACGGAGGAGGAAGTTATATCAAAACTAGATATGGTTCTTCAACTCCGGGAGTAAACAGCAGAGAACCTCTAATTTTAAACTTGTTTCTATAATTTAAAATATTTTTATATAAAAGAATTATAAATTTACTAAAATCTAATATTTCTAATTTACTAAAATTTTAAATAAAACAGCCTTCACATTGATTTTTGAACTTATTGCAAAACTTAAGGATTACGAAAAATTGGTGCTGGATAACTATTAGAAAATTCGCAAACATTCAATTTGAGTTCCTACATTTTTGAAAACTAAAGCGTCTCACATCGATCCCTTTCGCGTTACTGAACTTATGTTATTTATTTCTTACTTCTTCGTAGAGTTTCCAGATACTCCAATCCTCGGGCTGAAAATCCAATTTGCTAAGAAATAACTGTCCCGGTTCCGCTTCGCAAACGATTCGATCATCTCCCGTTAAAAGAACACGTTCACATAAAATCGGAAGATTTTGACTTTTTTTTGCAGGCCCCCAAAGATGTACCTTTCCAGAATAACCGGACAAGAACTCATTTTTTTTAGATAACTTCCAAGGATTGATTTCTTTTCGACTAACGGTAAAAAGTTTTGTGATTACCGGTTTGGTTTTGGAAGAAAAATTGATTCTTCTTAGATGTAGTTTACCAATTTCTCCACCGATGTAATAAGCGCTTTCCCCATTTCCATAATATAGAATTGGACTGAGAATATCCTTATCTATCTTTTCCGCCGTTTTTTGGAAAGGATGAAACCAATATAAATTATAAGCACCCGCATTTCCTGAAAAAATTAAAAAAGAATTTCCCGAAGGATACATTAAAAAACGTGTTTTTAAATTAGGAAAAGGTGATACGATTTTTTCTTTTTGCAAAACAAGAATTGGTTTTCTAGGCTCGACCGTTTTTTCTTCGTAAAGATTATCATCAACGAAGTAATAAATTTTTGATCCATCAGGTAAAATAGATCCTCGACTTTTACAAGAGACCTGAGCACCTGCTTCATAAGAAAGACTAGAATCTTTTAAAGAAATAGCTACGTATCTACAACCACCGGAAGCCTGCATCGTGTATTCAACCAAAGCATAATTCGCATTTTGAGAAAGGGAAAGATTAGAAGGAATCTGATCCAAACTCCTGGAATTATTTTCTCCCGCCGCGAGATCCTGAAAGAAAATCTTTTGGTCTTCAGTCCAAACAAGTTTTAAGCGATCGTTTGAAAATTCTATGATCCGAGCGGAATCCGGAGCTTCCGCAGAAAGAAGTTCATCTCTATCCTTAGGAAATTGAAGTTTTTCCTTCAATCTTTCCGAAGCTTTTTCGTATTTTTCCTGTTCGACTAGTTCTTGAATTTCTTCGATAAAAGTTTCGTGACTACTTTTACAAAAATTAAAAAAGGAAATCGCAAATAAAGCTAGAATCGTATTTCTTTTTATAAAGACCTGTTTAAGAAAAAACAAAATATTGCTGTTTTTTATCTTTTCATAAAAGAACAAATAGGTTCCAAAAAAAATTGCAAGAAAACAAGGTTCGATTTTATTTTTCAAGATAGTTTTAAACTTCATAATATACTGATAGTCCAACTCAGAAACTTTTTTTATTTTGTATGATAACGCGTTACGTTATTATACAAATTTCCGGGACAATAAAAAATTTTTTCTAAGTCTATTCTTCAAATCGACCCGTAAATTCCAATTCCTTTTGAAAAAGTTCACTAGCTCTTCGACCAGTAGTTTTTGTATCTAGAAAAGAAATTCCTCCGTTTAAAACAGCGCCGATATATGGTAACCAATAAAACTTTGAAGAAGAATTTCCACTTCTTTGAAACAATTTCCATCCCAAATGAAATCCGATTGAACGAAAAATTTCTAAAGTAGCCGGTCTAACGAGTACTCTGGTACCAACGTCTCTCACGATAGAACGAATCAAAGCGTGATTTTTATCCGGAAAAATACAATAACTCATAATCTCGGGAGATACTTGAGATTCTTTTCCGTAAAGAGCAGCAATATCTTTTACGAGATGACCTTGAATTCTATAGAATAAGATCATTTCCGGTAATAAAGTCAAATAACCGAGATGTCTTTTAGAAATAGAAAGCCCAAGCCCGATTGCACCAGCTCGAATCGAAGTTTTTTGAATACATTCTTGAATGAGTTCGGAGGGATTTCCTACGGTTTTGCCAAATGGACTTCGATATCCTCTAAGATCGGTCAATAAGGATAGGAATTTTTCAGAAAAAACTTCTGCGAAGGAAATATGGTTTTCCATAGAGTGCGTTGATTTATAAAGGAAAGGTCGAGTTCATTCAATGATAGATAGACTTGAAAAAATACAAGAAAAATACCTTCGAATCAGCGAAGAGTTAAATCAAGCAAAAGATCCTTCTTCGCTGAAAAATCTTTATAAGGAAAGATCGAGACTCACTCCTCTTTATCTCAAAGTAGAAGAGTATCTCAAAATCTATAAGGATAGAAAAGACGCAGAAGAATTGATTCAATCCGAAAAAGATGAAGAAATGCATTCTATGCTTAAAGAAGAAATTAAAGAAGCAAACGTAAAGTTGGAAACTCTGGAAAAAGAATTCGAAATTTTACTTTTACCTCCAGATCCAAATTCGGGAAAAAACATTCTCGTGGAAATCAGAGCCGGGACCGGCGGAGAAGAAGCAGGATTATTTGTCGCAGATTTATTTAGAATGTATTCTAAATTTGCGGACAAACAAAAAATCAAAACCGAGATTATAGATTCTTCTCCAACCGGAATCGGCGGTCTAAAAGAAATTATTTTTGCTTTGGAAGACGATCGCGCCTACGATCTTTTTAAATTCGAGGGCGGAACACATCGAGTTCAAAGAATTCCAAGTACTGAATCAGGAGGAAGAATTCACACAAGCGCCGTGACGGTTGCGGTTCTTCCTGAAGCAAACGAAGAAGAAATTCAAATTAGTGAAAGTGATCTTAGAATTGATGTATATCGCTCCTCGGGCGCGGGAGGTCAGCACGTAAACACTACAGACTCTGCGGTTCGAATTACTCATATTCCCACTGGAGTTGTAGTCGCATGTCAGGACGAAAAATCTCAGCATAAAAATAAGGCGAAGGCATTGAGGATTTTAAGCGCTCGAATTCTAGAAAAACAAGCCGAAGATAAAAAACAAGCTTCAGATGCGATCAAAAAACAAATGATTGGAAGCGGAGATCGTTCTGAAAGAGTAAGAACTTATAATTTTCCTCAAGGTAGATGTACGGATCATAGAATCGGTTTTACGAGTCATAACCTTTCTGCGATTATGGAAGGAGACTTGGACGAATTGATCGGAGCCTTAACAGAAGAAGATAGGGCTCGAAAAATCTCCGAAACTCAAACACATTAGAATTTTAATAAGTTTGCATATAAAAAATTCACAATGAATGATTACTGGAATCCATAAAATGTTAAAAGAAATCAATGAACCACACAGAACACTTTGCGGAGAAAGAATTCCATTTGAGAACATCCACGCGGTTTCCGTAAGTCTTCCACAACTGTCAGACGTAATTGGTTACGAAGAAAAAAGAACAGAAACTCTTTCTAGATTGAAGTCCGGTTATCCTAGGTTTGTCGCACATTCTTATATAGCCAGAATTTTAGACTACAACAGAGATACAAAAAAAATCAACACACCTCAGTTTATCGTTTCTTCCAAAAAAGCTGCAAACTGGATCGTACAAAAATTCTCCATTCAAAACTTTGAAATTATTGAAGACGAAGGAATTACAACCTTAGTCATTTCAGATTTAAAAGATTTAGAAAAAGAAATCCTTTCTTTCATTCAACACACTGGATGTCTTGCTTCTTCTAGAATGGCGGAAGATTTTCTTTTAAAAAAAGGAATTCTACAAGAAATTTTTAGGGAGAAAGTTGAAAAAGAAAATCCGGTCGATAAAATTCTTTCTACTCTATCTTCTTTTTACGGAGATCTAAATCCTGAGATACTTCTTTCCGTTTCCGGAATGAACGGTGTCTATTCTGCTTTCGAATCTTTGAGCCAGATTCAGCGGAAAAAAGGAAAAACCATTTGGGTTCGTTTGGGTTGGTTATATGTTGATAATATTAGAATATTAGAAAAATATACAAAAGATTCTTATGTAATCCACAACGCTACCGATCTGGAAGAATTGGAAAGATTTTTAAAACAAAATTCAGAACAAGTCGCTGGAATTATAACGGAATGTCCCACCAATCCACTTCTTTTGGTTCCGGATTACGAAAAACTCAAATCTATTGTGGATCATTATAAAATTCCTTTGGTCGTGGATATTTCCGTGGCGGGATCGGCAATAATTAACATTCTTCCTTATGTAGATGTAGTCGTGGAAAGCCTGACCAAATTCGCCTGTGGAAACGGCGACCTTATGATGGGGGCCGTGGTATTGAATAAAAATTCAAGTTGGTTCTCCGAAATTCTTCCGCTATGCAAAGAATGGATTGAAAAACCATATTTCAGAGACTGTGAAAGACTAGCTTATGAAATCAAAGATTATGAAAAAAGGGTTTTTAAAATCAGTGAGAATGTTAAAAAACTTGCAGATTTTTTTTCAAAACAACCCGGTATTAAAAAAGTTTTTTGGACAGGGTCTGCAGATTCCTTTAAAAATTTCCAAAAAATTACCAGACTTCCAAATATACATTCTGGAGTTTTATCGATTGAACTTTCAACTCCATTAGAAAAATTTTATGATCGACTTACTTTATTAAAAGGACCAAGTTTTGGCACCGAATTCACTCTCAACATGCTTTATGTTTATCTAGCTCATTACGATTTAGTAATTCAAGATGAAGGAAGAAAATTTTTAAAAGAAAACGGGCTCGATCCGAATTTAATCCGAATTTCCGTTGGGACTGAAGATCCAGAGCTTTTAATTGAGGAGTATAAAAAGGCGTTGGAAGTTTAAGTAATCTTAATATACTAATTTAAAGTATAGAATTTGTTTGTGGAAGTTAAAAGGAATCTAGATAAAATCCAAAAAAAATCGTCGTCTAATTAGATTTTTGCATAAAATCGCAGTTTGTAATCATTACAAAAATGGAAAAACTATTCTATACAGAAATTCCTTCAGCGTAAATTCAATACGAAGAAAAAAATTTTTACTATGAAACATGAAAATGTGGGAACTGCTGCTTTTTATAATCACAAAATTTTAGAACAATCATCTTTGAATCCTCAATAAAACATGTGAGTTCGTGGAGAAATCCATGATTCATTTTTCTGAAATGTGGGAACTCTCACAAATCACGATTTTACGAATAAATTTTAAAATTGTAGGAACTACTACTTTTAAAAATTCTTTCTTGTTTCCTTATGCTGAACTCACGTTAAATCTATAGGAGTTCCTATAGATTTTGTCTCCTTAGAAACGTCTAAACACATCTTTCATGATTTAAATCGTATGAGTTCCTACAATTTTCAAAATGAAGGGGCTGTCCAAAACTTTAGAACAATCATTAGAATTGTTGAAAAATTCCATAGTGAAGATTCGTAAAATTGCTTCAATAAAATGCGGTAGTTCCCACATTTCACTTTTACGGAAAAATGAGCTTACATAAAAAATATTTCAGGCTAAATTAACCGAAAGAGGAATATGAATTTTAAACTGAGTTCCTTTTTTAGAGTCGGATGAAAAATCAATCTTACCACCCAATTGTCTCACAAGTATATTCACAAGTTTTAACCCAAGCGAATTAGAATCCTTCAGGTCAAAACCGAAAGGCATACCAATTCCATTGTCTTCAACACGCATTTCTAAATTTTCACCTGACTTAGAAAATGAAACCCTTAACTCCGGCTTGTTAGGAATCGATCTATCTTCCGGAAAAGCATACTTTAAGGAATTTGAAACTAGCTCATTGATAATCAATCCGATCGGAATCGCACGATTAACTGTAATATCCAAAGACTCTAATAAAGTAACTAACGCAACTGAATCTGATTTTCCATAAACTTGGAAAAGTTGATTTAAAAGTTTTTCAATATAAACGGAATATTGAATTTTACCCAAATTCTCAGATTGATAAAGTTCCTCATGAATCATGGACATAGTCCTGAGTCGATTCTGACTTTCTATAAAAACAGAAAGACTTTGTTTATCCTGTACGTAATCGGATTGCATGGACAACAAAGAAGAAATCACTTGAAGATTATTTTTTACCCTATGATGGATTTCCTTTAACATAACCTCTTTTTCGTTCAGAGAAAGTTGCAACTTTCTTTCCGCGGATTTGATTTCTGTAAAATCAAGAAGGGTCACAATCACACTAGAAAGAGAAGATTCAAAACCAGGCGGAACAGACCAGCGAATTTTAATGTCTAGTCTGGTATTGTCCTTAACTCTAAAACCAACTTCAACTTCGTAAAAATAAGATTTTTCACGGATCTTTCTTAAAACTCTTTTAAAAACTTTGAAGTTATCTTGACTGAAAAAAAATCTCCAACCTTTATAAACCTCATCTACAGATCCGACCCTCAATAAATTTACGGTTTCTTGATTTACTCCGATCACTTGGATTGAATTAAAACAATGTCGAACAAAATCGGGACGTGTTTCAACATAATCGGTAAAAATATCTCCCTGAATATGAGAAGGAAGACAATCTAAAACCCGTTTGAGTTCGGAATAATCCGCTTCGATAATTGCGACGGGAAGATGTTCAAACAATCCCATATACCGAATCTGACTTTTTTCAAGAGCGGCTCTTGCTTCATTTTTTTCTTGAATTTCCTCTCGAAGAATTTCATTAGAACGAAGAAGTTCATGGGTTCTTTCTTCCACTTTCTCTTCCAAACTTTGATGAGAAATTCTAAGCTGATCTTCCACTTCTTTTCTTTCATTCACCATACTTACAACAAGCAAACTTGTGATGGATAAGACCGCGATAAAGAACTGAAGTAAAATACTAGACTCTCCAATAGATCCTACATCGAATCTCGTAGGAATTGTTCCAAAGATCGCTACTATGATCGAAGAAACAATAACTGCCAAACTACTGACCCGTTCTCCCAGTCGAAACGCAGACCAAAGAATCAGAGGAATCAAAACATAACCTAAGGAATAATTGAAGAAAAAAACCGAAGCAGTTAAATCGAATGAAGTAAGAGAAAAAAATATGATTAAAAAAAGTAATACCGCAGATTCAAAAAATTCTTTCCATCGAAATAACTTGTACGGACCTCTAAACCAAAAAAGAATAAACGGTGCTCCTACATAAACTCCAAGCACTTCTCCCACCCACCCAGTCAACCAACTCTGGCGAATTGAAGATAAGTCGATCTCTCCTAAAAAGTACATCGAAACCACAGAACTAGTTGTATTAATTACACATACAATCGCTTCTAGAAAAATAAAAAGAAATACAAACTGAGTACGATCTGAAATTTTATATCCGGGAATCCTACGAGTAAGAACGGCCTTTCCAACATAACTTTGAAGTGCAGAAAAAAGACCGATTAAAAAGCTAAGATATAAATTATTTTCGGAAAATACATCCGTTCCAAAGTTAAAAAGAAAAGAGGCTAAAAAAATTCCTAAGACCGCATAATTTCCAAAAAGTAAAGTGCAACCAAGCGCCGCTCCAGAAGCAGGCCAAATCACGAAAGTATAACTCGGATAGATCGCAGTCTTTTTTCCAATCAGCGCGAGAATATAATAGATCATTCCGGAAATAAAAACGATTCCGCAGATCTTTAAGATTTCTTTGAAACGAAGAGACAAAATGATCAATCCAAATTAAATTTGTTCTATAATGAGAATCGAAGAACTACTATTCTCTGACCAGCCTTTTATGATTTTTGACGAAGGATTCCATCCTTTCGGAAAAATTATCTTCCGCAATCCAATTAAAACGATCGAAGTTTATCATTTAGATACACTGTTAACTTCTCTTAACGAAATAAACGTCTATATAAAACAAGGCTATCACGTAGCCGGTTTTATTTCTTATGAGGCAGGTTATTTTTTTTCCGACATGAATTGGAAAGAAAACGATACCGTTTTGCCGCTTTTATATTTTGCGGTTTTCCAAAATCCCGAAAAATTCTCCGAACTTGAAACAGGATCCTCTCAAAATTATGGCTTTTATATTTCTTCAATCCCAAATCGTAAAACTTATTTTGAAAATCTAGATACGATTCGAACCAAACTTTATCAGGGAGAAGTTTATCAGATCAATTATACCGATAAAATTTTTTTCGATTTTGAAGGAGATATATTATCTTTTTATAAAACACTATCCGAAAGACAACCAGTTCCCTATGGGTCTTGGATTAGAGCTCACGATTGGGATATACTTTCTTTTTCGCCGGAACTTTTTTTTGAAAAAAAAGAAAAAACTCTGATTACAAAACCAATGAAAGGAACCTATCCAAGAGGTAAATCACCAGAAGAGGACAAAAAAAATGCTCAAGCACTTATCAACTCCGACAAGGAAAAAGCAGAAAATCTGATGATCACAGATTTAATGCGAAATGATCTCGGAAAAATTAGCAAAGAAGGAAGCGTTCAGGTTCAAAACTTATTCTCGGTCGAAAAATATAAAACGATCTTTCAAATGACGAGCACGATCCAATCGGAACTCTCAGATTCGATTGAATGGAAAGATATTTTTAAAGAACTTTTTCCGGGTGGATCGATTACTGGAGCTCCAAAGTTCAGAGCGATGCAACTGATTCGAGAATTGGAAAAACCCAGAGGAATTTATACCGGAGCAATCGGAGTGATTCAACCAAACCAAAACGCAGTTTTTTCGATCGGAATCCGAACCTTAGAATTAAAAAAAGGAAAAGGAAATATTGGAATCGGTTCTGGAATTACTTGGGACTCCGATCCTGAAAAAGAATGGCTTGAAATTTTAGAAAAGGCGAAATTTTTTACGGAAGCTTCCAACAAGTTCTCCCTTTTTGAAACTATACTTTATAAAAATGGAATATTTTATTTTCAGAAAGAACATTTAAAAAGGATCAAAAATTCAGCTAAAAAATTCGGATTTCCTTTTTCCGAACAAGAATGGGTTTCTTGTTTGAAAAAAGTTTCCACAAACTGCCGAAGTTCGGATTCTTATCGAGTAAAGATCAGTTTAAATTCTCTCGGAAAATTTACATATGAATTTGAAATACTCGAAAACTTTCCCAAAAAAGGAACATTAAAAATATGCAATGTTTTGATGAATTCTTCTTCCGAATTTAGAAAACACAAGACAAATCTAAGAGAAATATACGATCAAGAAGGGAAACGTTCTAGAGAAGCGGGTCATCTTGATATTTTATTTTTAAATGAAAAAAAAGAAATCACCGAAGGAAGTATCAGTAATATTTTCGTAAAAATCGGAGATTCTTATTTTACTCCTCCGATGTCTTCAGGTTTACTTCCCGGTATTTTTAGAAACCGTCTTTTAAAACGGAAAGGATTTTACGAAAAAACCTTTTCTTTGGACGACTTGTTTCGATCGAATTCTGTGTTTCTCTGTAATTCTCTTAGAGGAATTTTAAGAGTAAAAGAAGTTTACAATTTCATAAAAGAATAACGTGGGAATCTAGTTGCGTAAACCCAAAGGAATTCTA
The DNA here is from genome assembly GCF_000243695.2 of Leptospira kirschneri serovar Cynopteri str. 3522 CT. Classification (NCBI taxonomy): domain Bacteria; kingdom Pseudomonadati; phylum Spirochaetota; class Leptospiria; order Leptospirales; family Leptospiraceae; genus Leptospira; species Leptospira kirschneri. Next base: position 22,850 of record NZ_AHMN02000022.1, read on the forward strand.
AACTTTAAGTATGAGAACCTTTCTCGGAATCTCCATTCCAGAAGAAATAAAAGAACAATTAACTTCGATTTGTTACGGTCTTCCAGACATTCGATGGGTTCCGAAAGAGAACTTCCATATCACCTTAGTATTCTTAGGCGAACAACCCTCCGAACGTCTGGACATTTTATCCGACTTTTGCTCCGAAATATCTTTTACCGAATTTGATCTGAGTTTAAAATCAGTGGGAACTTTCGGAAAACAAAAATCTCCTTCTATCCTTTTTGCAGCTGTAAAACCTTCCATCGAACTTTCACAACTTCATAAAACCTTAGATTCCGGAATTCGCAAACTTAGTTTTTCTATAGACCGACAGAATTATCAGCCTCATCTTACGATCGGTCGTTTTAAAAATTCGAACGAAACAAGAGTAACTATGTACTTGGAAGAATTCGCAAATTTTGTTTCTTCCAATTTTAGGGTTTCCGAATTTCATATCTATTCTTCTAGAACATCCTCAAACGGACCGGTTTATTCCATCGAAGAATCTTTTTCACTTTTACCGTCTAAAATATGAAAGTACTGAATTATAAAGTTTCAGAATGTTTTAAAATAGGAAACAAACCTTGAAAGACTTCTCCGATTTTTTTCGAAACCCTCACGTTTGGGATCGAGAAATTGTAGCGGTCGGAGGTGATCTTTCTCCCGAACGACTTTTATACGCTTATAAGAACGGTATTTTTCCCTGGTCGGACCAACCGATTCTTTGGTACTGTTTGGACCCGAGAAGTATTTTCGATCTCAATAAACTACATGTTTCCAAACGATTAAAAAGAAAAATCAATCAAAAACGTTATACGATTACATTCAATCGTGCATTTGAACAGGTGATGCGATGTTGCGCTTATCGTCCGGGCGAGGATACTTGGATCACGGATCTTTTTATCAAAAGCTACACCGAATTTCATAAACTTGGTTATGCTCATTCTTTAGAAGTTTGGGACGAAAATGGAAAGTTAGGTGGAGGAGTTTATGGTATTGCAATTGGAAATTTTTTTGCCGGTGAATCTATGTTTTCTTTCATTCCGGACTTTGGAAAAATAGGACTCTTTCATTTATTCGAAACTTTAAAAAAAGATCATTTTACTCTGTTTGATACTCAGCAACTCAACCTAGTCACTCTAAGTCTTGGAGCTTATCAAATTCCTAAAAAAGAATATCTCAAACGATTAGAATCTGCCGTAGCTTCCGGGAAAAAATGGAATCCCTCCCATTTCGTTCTTTAAAAAACGTATTTACATTTTTACTGAGGATGTTGGAGTTCTCCAATCAATCATTCTATTCAATAGGAAATTTACAAATGACCCTTTTTAAGAAAATTCTTATCCAACTTTTGATCGCCGCGATGGCTTTAACCGGATTCTCAGCACTCGTCGCAGAAGAAACTTCAGAGACCCCAAGTGAACAAACGGAAAGTTCGAAAGAAACTAAATCCGAGAAAAAAGGAAAGAAATCTAGGAAATCCAAAAAGTCAAAGAAAGCCAAGAAATCAAAAAAATCCAAAAAAGAAAAAGCAGAAAGTAAAAAAGAAGAAGCTGCTCCCGCTTCCGAGTCTTCTACTCCTGCAGGTGAAGAGCAATAATATCTTCCCTCCGTCTATCTTTAAAAGATAGACGGACTTTTCCCTTTCATCTTTTTGCAGCGCACCTTCTAAATCCCTTCCTAAAATTTGATTGACTCTTTTAATTTTTCTCTTAGTTTAATCAGCCTTTAAACTACCGAAATCGTTTCGGTAAAACTCACTTAAGAGGAATTGAAAATGTATAAAAACCTCGCGGATATGTTGATACAATCCACCGAGAAATATGGAGATCGACCTGTATTTTGGAGTAAAGGAGAAGATAAAGAATTCCATCCAACTTCTTATAACCAACTTTACGACATGGGTATAGCACTTGCCGAAGCACTCATTGAATTGGGATTAAAAGCAAGAGAACATGTCGGAGTGTTGGCGGATAACAGACTAGAATGGATATTGACCGATTACGCGGTTCAATTTTCCGGAGCTGCTAATGTGCCAAGAGGAACGGACGTTACTGAGTCTGAGTTGGAATATATTCTCAACCACTCGGAAGCAAAAATCGTTTTTATCGAAAACGATAAGATGCTGGAAAAATACAACAAGGTTAAATCAAAACTTCCTAAAGTAGAAACGATCATCATTATGGATAAATCTTCCTCTGCAAAAGGAAAACATATTCATAAAATTTATGATCTGATTGAAGAAGGAAGATCCCTTAGAGCCAAAGGTAGTAAAAAAGCCGAAAAAAGGATCGAGGAAATTAAACCGGAAGATCTTTTTACTCTCATTTATACTTCCGGAACCACTGGAATGCCCAAGGGCGTAATGTTGATGCATTCTAATATGATTCATCAAATGGTCCACGTGGTCCCTATGCTTTTGACGGACATCAAACCTACGGATAGTATGCTTTCTATATTACCAATCTGGCATATATTTGAAAGAGTAAACGAATACGGAGCTATTTCGAGTGGTATTCAAACCTACTATACAAAAGTAGCCGATCTCAGAAACGACCTCGCGAAAGCAAAACCTTCTTTTATGGCTTCTGCCCCTCGCGTTTGGGAGAACGTTTACGCGAATATCTACAATAAAGTAAATGATCCAAAACAAACTCCTACAATTCGCAGGATTTTATTTAAACTCGCGTATTTCTTTTCGAAACACTATAATGCTTCTAGAAGATTTTTAAATGGATTAGAGGTTGATTACGAAAACAGAAATATATTAAAATCTCTTGTTATCGGAATCAAATCTCTGATTATCCTTTTGCTAACAGGTCCTTTTACGTTAAGCGCCATTTCGATTCTGGCTTATCTGACCATTCCTGTTTATGGGGCTCATCTTCCGAATTGGATTTTCTTTTCTTTGGCGGGTTTGGGACTTGTTTTTAACGCAAAAACTTTAGATACGATCGTTCTTTCTAAAATCCGCGCCGCTACCGGAGGAAGATTGAAAGCGTCTCTATCGGGTGGCGGGGCGTTACAATCACACGTGGATAATTTCTTTAACGATATAGGTATGCTCGTTTTAGAAGGATACGGTATGACCGAAACAAGTCCCGTGATCTCGGTAAGACCTTTTGTAAAACCGATCATTGGTTCCGTAGGTTTTTTAGTTCCTAAATCCGAACTAATCATCAAAGACGAAAACGGTAACGTGTTAACTCATATCAATGATCAATTTGAAGTCCTGGCGGGTAAATTAGGGCAAAAAGGAATTGTATTTGTAAAAGGTCCTCAAGTGATGAAAGGTTACTATAAAAATCCCGAAGTCACTAAAAAAACCATCGTAGACGGTTGGATGAATACCGGAGATATAGGGTTTATTAATTTCAAAAAAACCCTTACACTGACGGGTAGAGCCAAAGACACAGTAGTACTGTTAGGTGGAGAAAACGTAGAACCGGTTCCAATTGAAAATAAAATGGATGAATCTCCATTTATTAAACAATCCATGGTAATCGGTCAGGATCAAAAAGTTTTAGGTGCGATCATCGTTCCTGATATAGAACACTTAAGTGTTTGGTGTAAGGAAAACGGAATCGATCCTTCTAAAACCGATGAAATAATCAAAAATCCTAAAGTGATCGACTTTTATAAAAAGGAAGTTCGTAACTACAATAGTACTAAAACCGGGTTTAAGTCTTTTGAACAAGTTCAACACGTTATCTTAGCTAAAAAACCTTTCGAGGTAGGGGACGAGTTAACCAATCTTCTTAAGATGAAACGTCACGTGATCACTGAAAAATACAATAAAGAAATTAAAAAAATCTACGAAAAAGACTAAGTCTTTTAAATTTAATTTTTTAAAAAATAAAAGCTCGGAGTTTTTTACTTCGAGCTTTTTTATTATGCGAAATAAAAATTAAAAAACACATCCATTTTTAAAAAGAATCAAGAACACGAATTCCGGGAGTAATTTCTTCTCCTTGCTGCAAAATGGAAGGATCGTGTAACGTAAGAATTCTTGTTCCTTTATCGTTTAAGATTCGGATATATTCTATAAAATCACGATTCCGTTTTAAAGAAAAAGCGGCTTCTTTAGAAAGACCGATTCCATTTTTACATTCCTCGGTAAAATAACATTCATCACCTGTAAATAAAATTTGTAATCCAGAAGGAGAAATCCATTCCAAAGCTTGAGATCCAGGAGTATGTCCGCCTGTAAATAAAATTTGTAATCCCGGTAAAAGTGAATAAGTTCCATCAAACGAATGAATACGTTTCGCCTTTATTAAAGAATTTAAATATAGAGATTGATTAGAAAAGTAGGACTGCTTTTCTAAAAGATCCAAATCGTGATTTTGTATGTGTAAAACCGCGGAAGGAAAAAGGAAAATTCCTCCTGCATGATCGAAATGAAAATGTGTAAGTACTATATCCGTAATTTCTTTCGGATCAATTCCGCATTTTTTGATTAGGCGATCCGGACTTTCAAAATTTGAAAAACCAAATTTCTTTTTGTAAAATTCATTTAAAAAACCTGAATCCACTAAAATATTTTTTCCAGGAATTCGAATCAGATAAAATAGATAAACAATTTCGCGGTTTCCTTTATCTTCTTCTACGTTTAAAAATCGGTCCGGATACAAACTTCTCCCATAAACAAACACATAAAGACCAAAACTCGATTTACAATTTTTACGGTCCGCAATTTTCAAACGATTTGTATCTTGATTTTTTGAAATACAATTTAGGATCGAAAAAACCAAAAATCCGAAAATAAAATTTTTCATTTCAGAACTTCTACGGGTCCACTTTTGATCATGGAAAAACCCTTTTGAATAGGAGTCCTAAACTGCATTAGAATTCCTTTATGAAGATGACCGGATAATAACATCCAATCCTGTAAATTTTTTAGAGACTGAACATTATAGTGTAAAGGATAATCCACCGGAATTTTTTCTCCGTCCGGAGATCCATACTCTTCCTTGGTTCCGTTTTGCATTGTTCTCAAAACAATTCCTTTTTCATCTGTAGGTAAACTCAGTAGATTGTCTCGAAAACTACCACTGTAAGAAAAATAGTCTTCTATATTAGAAAGATAAACAACTCGAATTGGAACGTTCAACCTTGCGGCTCTTTCCGCCACAGATCTCATACTTTTTTCAGCGTTGATATCCCCTTTTAAAATCTGGATCCTTTCTTGAAGAACCATGTTACGAACATAGTTATATTCTTCTTTAGAATGAATAAACGTCCTAAGTCCAAATCTTTGAGATGTTCGATCAAGTTCATTCCATCTTTGCGGAACGTCTGATTTACCTCTATGCGCCACTTCCCAAGCTTCTCGAATGAGCGGCCATTCTGGGTCTTTCTCCCATTCTTTTTTTATGATTTCAAAGGAAGTTTGTTTATTTTTCCGAGCCCAAAATTCCCGATACGATTCCGGATCAGGAGCCATTCTAAAAAATAAAAGATGAATTCGGTTAATTAGACAAATCGTATAATCAAAATCCATTAACCATACATACTTACTTTTTGCCCAAGCGATAAATGTAAAGTTCTGATCCGTTCCAGCACCTAGATAACCACCTTCTAAGTCTTCGACATACGGTTTAAAAAGATCTATTCTGAGTTCGTTCGATGCAGGATAATGCCTTCCTCCTAAATCTTTAGAAACAAACTCATCAACTTTCAAAGGAGCTAAAAATAGTCTTTCATTCTCTTCAAGAGAAGGAACGATCCACGGGTTTTTAGGAGGAGGCGTTTTACAAGCCGAAATGAAAAAAATAAATCCAGTTAAAACAAACAGGATCGTTTTAAAATGAAACATAAACCTGATTACTTAAAGTTGAGTTTATACCAATTCAACCACTCGTTCCGAGAATGGAAGTTCTTTCCTGTAATCGATGAAAGAGAAAACATTAAAAGTTTAAAACTTACTTCCTCGTTTTCCTCCAAAATTTTAATCAAAATAGGAACACTATCACGTTCCTTTCTTTTTCCGAGCTCAGAAATCGCAGCTTGTTGTAAAGAAACGTTTTTCTTTTGTGCAAAGTTTTCTAAAACTTTGCGAGACTCCTCCCCTGGTATCGAAGCAATTGCAGAAACTACAGCAAAAGACGAATCTGGATTTTTTTCTGCGAGCGCTATCAAGGTAGAAAGCGCTTTTGGAGATCCTAAAAATCCAAGCGCTTCGATAGCCAACGAAGAAAGTTTTGGATCTTTGGATTTTGATGCTGCAATTAAATCATCTAAAGTTTCCATTGCTTGTAAAATTCCCAAAGACCAAACCGCTCCGTATCTACCCTCTCCTTCCGATTCCTTAAGAACATTCAATAAAACTGGAATACTTTTTTTATCTCCTAAATAACCTAAGGATCTTCCGATCATTTCACGATCGGGTAATCGAGAATTTATAAAACTTTTTTCAATTGATAAACGCGCCGATTTAAAACCAATTCTACCTAAAACCAAAGCGGCCGGCGCAACCGAGTTTGGCTCATTCTCCTCAAGAATTTTTAAAACCATAGGCCCGGTTTTAGAGGAAGGAATTTCCGAAAGGACGTTTACCGCCCGATAACGAATGTCTCGATTTTTATGTTTTAAAATCGGAATCGTAGATACGATCGCAGCCGGACTTTTAATCTCAATCAATGCGATCATGGAATTCTCACTTCCTTTATCAAAATCTCCCGCCAACCCTCGAACTAAAATAGGAATCGATTTTTTGCTCGAAATCCTTCCCAGAGCAAGATAAGTTGCGGCTAACGTAGGAGATGGTTCTACCGTTTTTGCAAGCTCTATCAGATAAGATTCCGCAGAATAAACTTTAAGTTTTCCTAAAGCCATTGCATACGTTTTTGCAATTTTAGGATCTTGATTTTTACGAGCTAAATTAAGAATCGCTTTTCCGGCAGAATTGGCTCCCATACGAACCAAGGTATCAACGGCAATCAGTCTCAAAGTATGATCCTGAGATTGTAAAAAAGGAAGAATAGTATTAGCACAAGAAGGATCTCCCATTCTTGCAAGAGCTTCCAGTAAAATTTCCGGAGCCACTCCAGAATCTTTAGAAAATAATTTTATGATTTCCGGAATAGAAATTTTATCTTTCCAGGTTCCGAGAGCAATCGCAGCCGTACCTTTAACCGCGGGATTGACATCGTTTTTGAGTAAATTCCGAATTTTGTTCAAAGAAGGTTTATGCATTCTATTAGAAATTTCTAAAATAGCTTGCGCTCTAACCTGTGGGTTTTCGGAATTTAATTCTTCTTGGACTTGTTCTAATGGAATTTCCTTTTTTTCTTCTGGGACCGGTAACATTTCAGGTCTCGGTGGTCCCCCACAATTCCATAGAATTAATATACAAATTGAAAATAATCGCATAGAACTCTCTCTTAAATATTTTAAATTAAAAATCTGGAATCTGGCTTTGAACCTGTTTTAATTCCGAAAGTTCTTTTTTCCAATCTTCTAAATCCTGATACGCTGTTTCAACTTGGTCTGACTCTAATCTTCCTTCTTGAATCGTATATTCAATTAATTGAATTCTTGATTCTAATTCTTCGATTCGATATTGGAAATAAGCGTGTTGTTCCTTTGGATCTACATTTGGTCGAGGAGAAGGTTCTTCAGGTGTTTTTCCTGGTTCTGCGTATTTTGCTAAAGAATATATAATCGCATTTTTGGTTTCTATATCCGTAAAAGTATCTAACCTTTCTCTTGCTTTCTTTTCTTCTACTTCCGTCAACGGAGGTCGAAACTCCGAAGGAATATATAAATTTTTAGGGTATCTTGCTATAAAGTCTGTCCATTCTTTGCGAATTTGCTCTTTTTCTTCAGGAGTTTTTTTAGGATGGAATGCTTCCGGCCAAAGTTTTTTCGCCTGAACTTCCAAATCTGGATCTTCATTAAAAGGATGAGGCGCATCCAGATAATAAGGATCCATTTCCGAATAATATTTTGTTTTTAAGATAACTTTGTTTTCTTCCGCAATCGAAACGATTTGTTTTTTTGAATTTTCAGGCCAAAAAATTAAGAACAATATTAAAAATGCCGCAAGTATAGAAATTATAAAAATATATTCTTTTTTGAATTTCATAAATAACTCCCCAAATAATTAAAGATCACATATCATTGGCAATCTTCAATTACGCTCTCCTGTTACTTTAGATAACCTGCATGAATGAGTTTTCCATTCTTAATAAAATTCGCATAATATCAATTTAATGAAAAAATCCGGTTTTACTGAGTTCTACAAAACTTAAACACCATGAATTTTTATTACAAAACATTGTTTGAATACAAAAGATCAGGGCTCTGTTATATAGTTCTGAGTAAAACCTATATATCTATATATCTTTGGATTTCATAGAGATCCCGCTTAAGTAAAAACCTGAAGAATCCAAGAAATATATATTCCAATCGTATATTCCTTTAGATATCTCTTTAGATCGATCGGATCTCTATTTAAACTATCGTAATACCAAGCTGTATATTCACTAACTTGAGGAATGCTAAAACCATAATGAGAATTTATGGCTTTAATTAACTCATTTGCAAAAACTGCATGTCCATACATGTTAGGATGTACACCGTCCAAGCTAAAAATTCCAGGTTGTCCTGGTAAAGGCCAACTTGCACGAGCATTACCCGGACTCCAACCACTAGGGCTTTCTATACGACGTCCGTTTTCTTTCAAATCGTCAAAGACTACTTTTAAATCCGCAACCGCAAACCCCATCGCTGCACCTTGAGCTTTGATTTCATCGTTCATCATGCTTAAGTAACTTGTAATCTGACTAACTTCTCTCGAATCTAAAACTTGACCTTCATGAGCTACGTAGCTACGGTAAAACGCTTTTAATCCTGTTAAATTCCCTCTTCCTTTGAAATCTCTATGTCGATCCAAAAAGAAAAGCGTAGTTACATTCGGAATTGTAAACAACACTCCTCCTTTGATGCTCCCAATAGCTGCCAAACGTTTCATTACTTCACGAATGTCCTTCTTATATCGTGTTTCATCTAAACAAGACGTAGAAGTTGTAAGTACAGTGCAAAGCACGTGATTGCCTGCCGCGGTTCCAAAAACAAAGGTAGGTTTTACCTTCTCCATAATTTCTATTTGAGTACCAGAATCGCGAAGACCAAATCGATGAAACTTATTAGGAGTTTGACAATCTTTAACTTTCACCCAACGATAAGTAGGCCAAAACCAACTCCACCAATTCCACTCTCTCTTCCATTTCATCGCGGTAATATCTTTACACTTTCCCGAAGTTCTTAAAACGGAACTATATTCGGCTCCTGTAATTCCTACATTTGTAGGAAGATCTACGGTAGAAACGTTTCCTCCTATCAAAGAACCTACAATACAAAAGAGCCCACAATCTCCTTGCAGAACACTCTCAAAATTTATCCAAGGTCCTTTAAGAACGTTATACGAAACCGAAGAACCGGCCTGCTTACTGACCAATACAGGATAAGCCCAACCTTGGGTTTTTTCCTCTACGGTAGCGCCAAAAAAACCTTGGCTTAAAGAATCACCGATAACTCCAGGTCTTGCAAAAAGTTCGGCTTGTGATTGAGCCGCTAAACTTACGACCTCAAAAACAAACGAAAACAGAAAAACCATAAACCATTTTATCTTTCTAAACATTTGCATTTCTCCTTATTAGAGTCCGGATAACCCACTCGTTTTAAGAAAAAAACTTATCCTTTGATCATCCATAACCCTTGTTTTTTTTTATAATAACACTAATAATAAAAAAAGATTCGTCAATAGGATTTATAAAACGTGTTATAAAAAAATAATTTTTTTCTATATATGCCACAAAAGTAATAGAGTTAAATCCATTGAGCAATAAATACTTTAGAATATAATATTAAATTAATAAATGAACATTATACTAAAGAAATATATATTACTTAAGAATATGTAATGTTTTTATTAATTTAACGCGAATCTGATTTTTCTTATTTGGTTTGAAATTCTGTTGAACTAAGTCAGGAGCAACTCGATTTCCATGATTAGAATCTGTCGTGGCGACTCAAAAACGTTTCTCTTGTTTTCTTTGAATTACGCAAAGTTTCATGACTTTTCTTACAATTGTCTATTTAATGAATTCTAACAACCCAGGAGTGTATTTCAAATTCATACTGCTTTGTTTAATTCTGCTACTTGTAGATCGTAAACAAGCCTGAAGGCGTTCGATTTACTGTTTGTTCTTTAAACTCTGATGAGTATTTTACTCATTTCACCTTACCTCATTTGCTGAAAAATAGGTGGTGTCCGTTTTTAAATCGTTAGGCCAAAGTAAAAAATATCGGATATTTTTTTATATAAAACTTTAAATAATGTTACGTTTCAAAAAGAAATTAAAAAGCCGGAAAAAACTTCCGGCTTTTTAATGAGACAAATTGAAAAATTTTTATTTTAATCTATACTTTTCTAATTCCCATACTACGAATTTATTTCTATATAAATTGAAATTAAAGTTTTTGTAAAATTCCAGTCGCTGCCGAATCTTCGATTTGTGTCCCCGCAACTCCACCGGATGAATTTCCACAATAAACTCCGCTAGAATTAGCAATGAGGTTAATTTTAAATTTATCTCCAGCATTTGCATTAAAAATATTAAAAGATCCAGTTTCATCACTTCCACTTACGGGATCTAAATTAAAACTATTTAAATAAACTGCAAGATGTCTTTCATTAGAAAGTGTCGAAGTCCCGCATTTAATTTTAGTATAACCACTTTTCATAGAACCTACTTTATATCTACCGCTCTTCTGAATCGTAATTTCCGCAAATCCTTTATCCATACCACAAATTGTGATCGGTCTATCTCCTGAATATGAATAAATCACTTCAATATCATCAGAAGAAAAGGATGCAATTTTTCTTGCGATCGCTACATCTGCACCACATCTCGGAGTGACAATATTATAAAACTGAACAAGGCTCATGATCTCTTCTTCAGATAAATCTTTAAACGGATCTTTTGGCCCTTCTTGATCTTGTTTACATTGTAGTAACAAAAGAATTAAAATAAATATTTTTAAAACGAAATAAGAATATCGATACATAACGTTATTTTTTATGAAATTATACACAGTCAATTTAAATTGAATATAGGATTTAAATATTTTTAGAAATCAGAAGATTGAGTATAACGTTTCGTTTTACTGATCTCTATAAAATTAAGTACCGTTAATTCTATCGCAAAAAGCTGATTCTATGTAAAATATTAGGTACTTTATTATATAGTTATGAGTAGCAAAAATAGAATTTTATATACTTAAAAAATTATTTCCAATCTTTTTACACAGAATTTACATTCATCAGTAAAAAACAAATTTTTGATCTCAGACTAGTTATATTAAATTTATTGAAAAATTCAATATCACATGACCGATCCCTATATAATAGAGCCACGAATCTATATCACAAAACCAGTTTGAGTGTAAAATATTAGATATTTTATTATATAATTATTAGTAGAAAAACTACATCGTCTATTCGGTTTAAAAGTTGTGCCAAAACCTCAAAAAACATAAACGACGATCTTCTAGAAATTTCTAACAAAATGCAGGAACTCTTACAAAAATCGTTATATCTGAACGTTTATGAACTTTCTAATAGTTTCCATTATCAAATCTTTGTAATCTTTATATTTAGGAGCAGGTTCTTACTGATCTCTATCAAATTGAGTACCGTAAATTTTATTGCAAAAACCTGTTTCAGCGCAAAAGACTGGGTATTTTATAGTTCTGAGTAGTAAAAAAGAAAATTATATTTCAAAAACTCTAATATAGGACTCTGAGTAATCGTAAAATTCTAACTTTTCTTTTCGACTTTTACGATAACTTCAAAATGTTTCGTTCTTGGAAAAAAGTCGACCAACGTTATATTCGAAAGTTCATAATTTTCATTTAAAAACAAAGAAAGATCTCTTATAAGAGTGGTATGATTACAACTAGAATATAAAAAACCATTCGGACTTGTTTTTATTAGAGTTTGCAAAACTTTTTTAGAAAGTCCCGCTCTAGGAGGATTCATAATCCAAAAAGAAGAATTCAAAACTCCTTCGGAATCAATCCAATCTGTTTCCAAATTTAACGTTTTAAAATCGCAAGATGAAATACCGTTTAATAAAACGTTTTTCTTTGCTTGTTGAACACAATCCGAAGAAATTTCGTAACCCAACCAACTCCTAGTTTTAGACTTAAGAGCAATTGCAATCAAACCTGATCCACAATATAATTCTAATATTCTACTTTGATTATCTGGGACTAATTCAAAAATTTTTTCTAACCAAGGAGCAATTAGATAACGATTTATTTGGGAGAATCCGCCTGCCGGAATTTCCCAAACAATTTCTTTTAATTCTGGAATTCTAATATTTTCACTAAATCTTACGGACTCTTTTTTGTAAGAAATAATTTTTGTTCCTTCTAATCGAAAGGAAAGAGTTTTTGATTTTGAAATCTGTTTTGATTCCTGTTTTAAAAACTCAGTAAAAGCGGAATTCATTTCTCGAGGTAAATTTTTACATCCTTCTTCAGGAAGATCTACAATAGAATGGGAAAATTCCTCGTAAAAACCCGCGAGCCTTTTGTTCCCGGCAAATCCCAATTGGATCTGAGCCGTGTTTCTATAACCGTTCGGATCACCGTTGAGAATTTCAATTTCAGGAATTTGAATATGTTTTTTGGATAAAAAACGTTCGAACGTTTCTTGAAGTAGAAATTTCTTGATCTCTAATTCTTTTTCATAAGAAACGTGACGATAAGAACAACCTCCACAACGAGGAAATACGCTACAATCGGAAGAAATTCTCTCCGGTGAAACCTCATAGATTTCGGAGGCAACTCCCCAAAATAAAGAACCGGATCTTTTAAGAAGAATCGTATCAACGGTTTCACCCGGAATTGCATTTTTTAAAAAGAAAGTTTCTTTTTCTGAATTTGCGATCGAATAACCTAAATTCACCCAAGAACGAGGTTTGAGTAAAATTTTATCTTTGTGAATTTGTATTTTAGAACTACTTTTATGTCCCTCAGAATCACTTTTCATTTCTATCTTTAGTCGATTCCAGGAAATACAAAGATCCAAGAACGCAAAGAACAATTCCCTTGACACAGAGGGGTTTTCTCGCGGTAAAGTAATTCCGTCGTCAGGAGAAGTGGCTGAGTGGTCTAAAGCAGCGGTCTTGAAAACCGTCGTGGTAATCCCACCGTGGGTTCGAATCCTACCTTCTCCGACTGCAAACCTTTGGAGACGTGCCTGAGTGGCCGAAAGGAGCAGTTTGCTAAACTGTCGTACGGGTAACTGTACCCAGGGTTCGAATCCCTGCGTCTCCGGATTTTGCTTTCATTTTAACTGAATAACTTGAATTCTCATCTTTATGTCCTCAGAACGATTCAAAACCCAGGAATTGATTCAAGAAACATTGAGAATTCTGAAAAGTGAAGAACTTCCAGGTCCGATCACGGCCCTATCCTACGTTCCTTTTTTCGGCTGGTTGTTTCTTTGGATTTTCCGCAAAACCCAAAAATTCGCGTATTTTCATATCCTGCAGTCTCTAAAACTTAACTGCGCTTTTATTATTATTTATTCCGTGGTTTGGTTTCTGAGAGAATTTCCAGTAATCAGTTGGATTTTATCTTTAATTAAAATCAACCCGATCGTTACGGATTTTATCAGTTACGTTTCTTGGATCGCATTTTTATGTTATAGTTTACTAGGGGCATGGAACGCGTATCAAGAAAAAGAATCTACTTTGCCTTTTTTCCCGGAGATGGAAAATGAACTTCAAAAAATATTTAAAAAAATACGAACCGGTTCTCCGTAACTTTCCGGAAACCGCAAATCGATTTCTCAGATCAGAAAAATTTTTGGTCTACTTAGTTTCGTTGCCCTTTTTCGGAACTTGGTTAATTGGATTCACTTTTTATTGGGAAAATCAGACGGTCCGAAAATATTCCGGAATTTCTTTCCTAAATTTTCTTTATTTTCTCGGATTTCTTTTAGTGAGTGTTTTAGTTTCTTGGATTCCGGTAGCAGGTCCTTGGCTAGGAAATATAATCCATCTTACAGGCATTTTGATTTATCTAGGGATTTCCGGATTACTGCTATACAATTACACAACTGCAAAAAAAATTGGACTTACGATTCCTGAAAGACATCTTTCTCGTTTGGAATCTTACATCCATTGACCCACGCGCCCATAGCTCAGCTGGATAGAGCGTCTGACTACGGATCAGAAGGTCGGAGGTTCGACTCCTTCTGGGCGCGCCAATTTCTTCAAGATTCCAAACAATTTCATTTTTAAAATCAAATGTCTGCAGAAAATGACAGTTACGATCATAATCGAATAACGTGAGTTGGGTGTATAAAGAATTCGTTTTTTAAAGGTTTGTTTTACAGTAAAAAAATAAAATGAGTATGGGATTAAGTTCAAAAGATTAGCTAACGTAAATTCGACATAAGAAAACGAGAAAAGATTTTCTAAAAGTATGAGTTTCCACATTTTAAAAATCGATTTGTAAAGTTCAAATCCCAACTTTTTCAGAAAAATGAGTTCACGTTAACAAAAAAGTATTCAGTATTTTGGAAATAGCCTTGCAATAAAAATTTATGATACTCAATTTTATAGGAATCAAAATACTTTTTATTGAAGATTTAAAAATAGAGTTGTCGAAAAAATCCATATCGACAAACGATTTTTATCCATTCAATTTTATAAAAAAACGGAAAAAAATTAATTTTTCAACAACTCTAATGATTCATTCTAAGGTTTTAAAGCAAACCTAATGAAAAAAATATTTGTAAATTCTAATATATTAAAGAAGAAAATTTTTATTCTTTTCATTTTTGTATTGGGAATTGGAATAAATATTTGGATTATAATCCAAAACTCTATAAATTATCAAATAACAGATTTTTCTAATATTTCAAATGAAACTCAAAAATCAATCGTTCAAACCAGTCAAAATCAAAACTCTGAAAAAATCATAGAAGGTTGTAAAATTCTCCCTCTCAATGAAAAATTTAAAAATTCTACATCAGAATACCTACGTGGCGGAGCAATATGTAATTTTACAATTCATAGGAATTTACCTATTTATAAATTTCATCTTGTGGGTGGAATCAATATATATAACGTATTTGATCGTATTGAGATTTCAAAAGGAAGTGAAAACGTTTTCGTCCAGACACTGAAGATTGAAAGAATTGATTCTCCACAAGAAGATGAAGAATTTTTTGTAGCAGAAGATATGAATTTCGATGGGTATAAAGATATTAGATTGATACTCTATCAAGGGGAAACTGGAAACAAAGGTTATACCTTTTGGTTATTTGATCCTTCTAAAAATTTTTTTATTGAGAATCAGGAATTAAGTGAATTAGTACATCCTGTCTTCGATTTAAAAACAAAAACGATTCAGACTCATTATCACATCTCTGCTTGTGAATATATAAATCAAACTTATAAAATCGCTAAAAACGGAAAGTTAATTCAGATTGGCGAAGAAATACAAGAATGGATCGCAAAAAATAAGTCGTTTCGACAAAAAATCGGAAAATTAAAAAATGAAACTTGGGTATATCGCACTCGATTAACAGAATGCTAATTTTTAATTTGAAACGAAGTAGTTCCTACATTTTGAAATCTAATCCGAACTTTGATAATTTGGGATAAATTCAAATTATAGTACCCTTATATTTCAAACCTCTAAAAATGGAAAACCATCCTTGAAATTTTTTTAAACTATGTCTCTTTTAAAATTTATAAACTCCTGGATTCAAAAAAAATTTCTTAAAAAATCAGTGTACGATTTGACACTAAGACTGAGTCTCATTTACATTGTTAAGGAAGCCGTCCCAAGAGTAGTTAAATCAAAATGGATAAATGCCACTGTGCACAAGTAGCCTTCGAAACTATAGTTGAAATCGCGAGATACGAAGGTGTAGAATATCAAGAAATTATAGAAAGAGTAAACGCAGGAAATACTTGCACAGCTTGCAAATCGTATCTTATTGACTACTGTGAATCCAGACTCCAGACCCCACAGACAACTACTTACGGATTCTCTTTTTTCGGAAGTATTGCAAAAAGCGAATACATCCCCTCGTAAAAGAGCAAACCACAACTTTCACGAACTTTCCGAAGTATATCAAAGATTTTTAAACGTGCTCACACGTGATACTTACGTACAAGCACACAGACATAAATTCCCGCCTAAACCCGAAACCTTTTTGGCGTTAAAAGGAGATCTAGGATTTATCCTTTTTAATGACGATGGCTCGATCCAAGAAACTCATTACCTAAGTTCCCAAGGTCCAATTTATGGAATCGATATTGTTCCTGGAGTATTTCATACTCTCGTTTGTCTTTCCGAAAACGCGATTTGTTTTGAAGGAAAGTCAGGGCCTTATGAACCCACAACAGATAAAGATTTTGCTCCCTGGGCGCCGGCTGAGACTGATCCAAATCGGAGCGAATATCTGGATAAGTTAAGAAAACTTTTTTAATCTGAATTCAAATTTTTTTACTTTTCTTATTCTGAATTCAAGTTTCTATTTTTAGAATATAAGGTTCTAAAACAAAAACTTGTAGTGAAAGTATAATTCCAAATTATTAACTGGATCTTTCTTATAAAGTAGAATTAGTTTTTAGGACTCGTTGTAAATTATCGATCATAAAGAATTCGAAAAATATTATGAACTACCCCGTCCAATACGGCCATTATAATCTAGTACCGGATTCTCTTCCTTCTGAAAGCGAATTTACATTAAAGTTAAGGCCTATGGATCTTCGGGTTCAATGGAGACGTTGTTCTCTCACTGCAGATTACATCTCAAACTATTGCTCTTATCAGGAGAAACTGGATCCAGATACTTCTAATACAATTTCGATTATAATCAACGAACTGATAGAAAATGCCGCAAAATTTTCCAAAGATAGAAAGGGGGAAATCTTTTTAGATCTAAAATATTATTCCGAAATACTAAAGATAGAAGTTAAAAACTTAACCGACGAAACCTCAAAAAATAAACTGGAAAAATCTATCTCTACTTTGGGAGATCGAAATTCGGACGAGACTTATCTCAACAAACTCAAAAAAGGAGAAAAAAACGATTCAGGGATCGGTCTTTTACTTCTTTCAAAGGACTTTCCTGTTCGATTAGGATTTTTAATCAACGAAGTTTCTTCAGCTACTTACGAAGTGATCGTAAGGGCTTACCTAGATTTGAACGAAGTTATTAAAACAAAATTTAAAACTTTGAATTTTTGATTTTCACTCAAGACTTGTTTGAATTTCCGATCTGAGTTTTTTAACATTCTCCAAAAACACGATTTGCCAATATCTATTTTTATTACCTTTGATTTCTACGTTACGAAAGTTTTTCTTATCATAAACCGCTACAAATCTAGAAATACTGGCAATTCCTGCGCTATTTAAAAAATCTAAATTTTTAATATCGATGACAGCCTTTCCACGTCCAGAATTATCCAACATTGTTTCAATAGCTGAAATGATCGGATCGTATTCATCCATATTCAATAAACGAAGGGTTCCGGAAATTTTAATTCTTCCGCGATTTTTTTCCGTTTCCACAGAATAATCTTCTTTTGAAATTTCCATTCCGCACTAAAGCCAAAGTTTAATCTGTTAAAGATCATACCCAATTATTTAAAAATAAGAAGGCATTTCTTGTATTTTTTAAAAAAAGATCAATCTTTTTCATAACGTTTCCAAATTTAGAATATCATTGAAAAAATAGCTTCTCACAGAGTTTCCGTATTTTTTCTGCATTCCAGATACTTCTTTTAGGAAATTCTAAAATTTTACTTCTTCCTTTCTGTTTTACAATTTCAATTTGTCTAACTTCCTCAATTTTTAAATTATGTCGTTTTACGAATTCACTTTTTATCTTCTCCATAAATATTACTTTCGGATCTGGAATAACCAATCTTCAGGAATAGTAGTCAAAAAAGAATTCTTAGCCTAAAATTATTTTAGGTCTTATCTAACATGAGTTTGGTATAAGATTTCATTTTATGAAATCTAATTCTTGCGCAAAAAATAATGTGGGACCTACCACAAATCCGGGTTTTATAGTGAAATTTTGCAAAATGTAGGAACTCATACAAACTGAATCATGAAATAGGCATTTAAAAAACTCGTAAAGAGACAAAATTTGTAGGAACTCTCACAAATCTATATTTTACGGTAAAACTCTGAAATGTGGGAACTCTTACTTTTAGAAAAATCTTCCTATTACGGTTGAACCACATTAATTATTAAAAAATTAGAAGTTACTTCTTGTATTTTAACGTGAGTTCGGCATGAGAGATTCGTTTTATAAAAACCTGATTTTTCCATAAAAAATAAAATGAGGAACTCCCCAACTCGAGTCACAAAAAATGAATGTTTAAAGATCTGTAATGCGACTTAATCTACGGAACTACTACAAATTTATATTTTAACGTGAGTTCGTAAAAAAATTGGAATCTGAACCTGCAGATTTTTTTCTAAAACGTGGGAACTACTACTTTTAGAAAATCAAACGTTTTCAACTTAAAAATCCTATTGTAAGAATAACTCTTCACAAAATTTTCAAATTCCAATACTGATTGTACAAGAATTCAGATAAATTTTATTCATCTATTAAAAGCCCAACCTAAATCAAACTCATTAACCAATATTTTCTATAAATCGTTAGATTTATTATCTCAAACTCATATAGTTTCAAACGCATTTTTTAGAGCTTACGATATGAAAACTCTTGCAAGACCGCTACTATATGAGATTGTGGGAATTTTACCCACCTATACAAATAAACCTGGAAAAGAAGCTCTATGCCTGAGTTTGATTCGATTGATCTGATGAATTATGCCGTCTACGGGAACGAATTAGATCCCGAATGGGCAGATATAAGAAATTATATTAAGTCCAATACTTCCGCACAAAAAGAACTAGAAGAATTAAGACGTTCCGCTCCCCATCCGCAGAACGCCAGAAAAAGAAGAGACCCTTCTCAACCTCAGGAATTAGGTCGGGATAAGTCGTACGATTCCGACCCAAGAAACACAAATTCTCCGGAAGAAAAAAAGAAATGGTGGTCTATTTTTTCAGGTGAATAAAATAGCTCCCCTCATCGTAACGATTCGAGGAAATGTCTATGGAAAAGGAAGTTCAAACTTATCTCAGGTTGAAACAATTCGTCGCCCCTTTTTTGGGTTTTGCCGTTAACATAAACGCTTATGGTACGGAACATATTACCCATGAAGGAAAATTAATTCTAGTCAGCAACCATAGATCCGATATGGATCCTTTCATTATTTCCTACACTTTTCCACGTTATATTTCCTGGATCGCGGCCGATTATACTTTCCGAATTCCTATCTTTAAAGACTTAGCTAAATTAGCAGGAGGAATTCCGATGGCAATCGACGGAAAAATTTCCATGGCAAGTATCAAAATGGTACAGCAAGTTTTTAAAAGAGAAGGTGTTTTGGGAATTTTTCCGGAAGGCCACGACTATATGGTAAAAAACGATTTTTCCGCACCTATGGTACCCTTTCACGAAGGTTTTGCCGCATTTTCGATCCGAAATAAAGTAGATATTCTTCCTTCCGTAATCGTTCCAACTGAAGAAAGTTATTCTGATATTCCGATTCCTTCGTTAGTTCGTTCTTTTATGGGAATGCCAAAAGAAGTCTGTGACATCAAACGAAGATCCATTTATAAAAAAGTTCGCGTTCTTTATGGACCTAAAATCGATCACAGACCTTATCTAGAAGGAAAATTGGAAAACAATCTCAAAAAACTTTCCGACGAAGTTCGAGTCAGAATGGAAAATTTACAAAAAACGGAAGTAGCTTAGAGTATATTCTAAATTTAGAATATACTAAATTTCTATTTCTCCTGAAAATATCTCGCGGGCTGGACCGGTCATTAAAATGTTTCCGGATTCTTGCCACTGAATTCTAAGTGTTCCACCTTTTAAATCAATTTGTACGTCCTTTCCGGATCTTCCCGTTAAACTTCCTGCTACCATCACGGCACAAGCCCCTGTTCCACAGGCAAGGGTTTCTCCCGCCCCTCTTTCCCAAGTTCTTTGATAAAGATGGTTTTTTCCGCGAACGGTAACAAATTCCACATTCACTCGTTTTGGAAAAATGAAATTACGTTCGATCAACGGTCCAATTCCTCTTACTGGAAATTCATCGCTATCATCTACAAAAATCACACAGTGCGGATTTCCCATACTAACCGCGGTAAATTTTAAATTTTTATCCCCAATCTCCAACGGCTGATCAATGATTGTTTCTTCATTTTTCCAAACGACCGGAATTTGAGACGGAACTAGAACCGGCTTTCCCATATCTACGCTTACAAGACTGACCTTGTTACCGGATCCAACTTTTAAATCCACTTCCAAAATTCCCGCACCCGTTTCGATCTTAGGATTTTTAGAACTCGTTAAACCGTGATCATATATGTATTTGGCAACACAACGAATTCCATTTCCGCACATTTCGGAAGAACTTCCATCCGAATTGTACATATCCATCATAAAATCGCCTTGTTTTGAATTCCGAATAAAAATGACTCCGTCGCTTCCAATTCCGAAATTACGATCGGATATTTTTTGAATCTGTTCCGGTGTTAGGCGAATATCTGTCTGAGTAGAATCGATATAAACGTAGTCGTTACCGATTCCTTCCATTTTGGTGAATTTTAGCGAAGCCACAAAAACTCCTAAAATAAATTGATTTCTATATTTTCTTAGACTGTGATCCGAGGAAATTCAAAAACGAGAAAACGTTTTATAGTTTTTTCTGGCTTTTCCGGGTTTAACCTTAAAAATTGAATATACGAGGAACATTTTTTGAATCGAACCTGTTATCTTTGCTCAAATACACAAAACTCCGTCGTTTTCGTGGAAAATGGAATTGACATCGTCCAATGCTCCAATTGCAATCACGTCTTTTCCACATACGAACAAGAAGAACACTACGAAGGTTATTGGGACGACGACTCTTCTTATGATCTAAGCTGGTGGGACAACGCTCACAGAGAAATTTATCAAGACTTTATCAATAAATTTTTAACTGCTCCTTCTGGCAAAATTTTAGACGTAGGTTGCGGACTCGGCTTTTTTGTTAAGCGCATTGTAGATCAAAAACCTAATTGGGAAGCGATCGGTTACGAAATATCCGAAAAAGCGGTTCAATTTGCAAAAGACAAAAACGGATTAAAAAATGTTTTTTCAGGAATCGTTCAAAATTCGGGAATCCAAAAGGGTTCTCTAGATATAATCACTCTTTGGGACGTAATCGAACACATTCCTAAACCTCATAGTCTATTAGAATATTTGCATTCTCTTTTAAAACCGGGTGGAATTCTTTTTTTACAAACACCTAATTTTCCGATCCAACTTTTTAAAGCGAAATTAAAGGTAATGCTCAAAGGTATGAGGACAGATGGTCATTATTTAGAAGCAAAAGATCATATTAACGATTACACCGAAAAAACGATGACGATGCTCGCAAAACAAACCGGATTTCAAAATTGTAAATTTACAATTTTGAAACCGATCGCTTCTGTTTCGGGAAGTCAAGGTGGAAATTTTGGTTCTTTTCTTAAAAAAGTTTACTACTACGTGACTAAAATTATTTGGTTGTTCAGTTTCAAAACGATGAATTTGAATAACACGTTATTCGCCATTTTAAAGAAATAATTTCAAAGCCGTTCTAAGATCGTTTGTTTCTAAATAAGAATATTCTTTTTTAAAGGAATTGATCTCAAATTCGATTTTCTTTTCTTTTAAAAGTTCGGGCTTTTGTGAAAAGACGGAAGTAAGATGGATTGCCGGAATTCCATTACGCAAAGCCCCTTCCACGTCGTCTTTGAGAGAATCTCCGATCATCGATATTGCCGTTTCATTGTTGACTAATCCGTTTGCACGAGAAAAAAATTCTTTCGATGGCTTTTCCTTTCCCACTTCTTCCGAACTTAAAATTGAATACAAAAACGATTTTGGAAATAGAAGATTCATCTTAATTAGTTGAGTTCTTAAATTTTCATTTGTACAAAAAAGAAGTTTATGTTTTTTTGAAATTGTTTTTAAAAGTATAAAAACTTCCTTATATTCTTTTTTGTATTTTTTTTTACGAACTTTTATTCCTTCTTGGAAATATTTAAAATAATCGTTCTCTAATTTTAAAATCCATTTAGGATCTAAGGTTCCCCACTTGGATAAACACATTTTTTTAAAATAGATAAGACGAAGTCGATTAGAGGGAGAATCTGATAACTCGGACTTGGTTTCCTTTCTTGCTATTTCATAAAATTGTGAAAATTCTTTAACAGATAAAAACCCGTATTCTTTTGCGTTTTTACAAAGTTGTAGAATCGTAGTCTCATAAATTCCCACCGAGTCCAAAAACGTGTTATCAAAATCCAAAAATAGAGCCATTTTTGCAAAAGAATCTTTTCAACCTCAAACGCAATTCTTTTACTCCATTTTTCCTTGCAGTATTAGAGATTCCATTGAATCTTCCCAACAAGTATGAATTACAATTCAAAAACCATTTCCAGAAAATCCTTTTTTTCCATTTTGGGTTTTTGTTTTTCGGCGCTTGTAGCCGGAATTTGGTTTTTAAAATTTAGAAAAAAAATTTCGGGAAAAATCGTAGGCCCGAACATGGAAATCGGACATAGAATTCGTAATTCAGAATTCAACCAAATGGCGAATAACGTCAATTTTTCTAATTCTGAAAAAATAAAAGTTCTAATTTTAGGCGCTGGGATTTCAGGACTGAGTACTGGTTATTATCTTCACAAATCCGGGTTTGACGAATTTAAAATTTTAGAATTAGAAAACGATTCCGGTGGAAATTCAAAATCCGGAAAAAATTCAATTGGTTCCTTTCCTTGGGGAGCACACTATTTACCACAACCAAACGAAGAAGCTGTACTCGTTCGAAAGTTTCTGGAAGAAAATAAAATCATCATCGGTAAAGATAAAAACGGAAAACTAATCTACGAAGAAAAGTATCTTTGTTTTGATCCCGAAGAAAGAATTTTTTACCAAGGAAGATGGAACGAAGGTTTATTTCCCGCCGGAACTCCAGGCTCAGCGGCTGCAAACGAAGAACAAAAATTTAAAGACTTCATTCGAATTTGGAGATCTAAAATCGGAAGAGATGGTAAAAAAGTATTTTCGATTCCGATCGATCTTTCTTCCAGAGATCCTGAATTTTTGAAATTAGATAGAATTAATTTTTTTGAATATATTAAGGAGCAAGGTTTTCAAACCAAAGAACTTTTTTGGTTTTTGGATTATTCGGTTCGAGACGATTTCGGCGGTTCTATGAATACGGTTTCCGCATGGATTGGTTTACATTATTTTTGTTCTCGTCCCGTGGATGAAAACGGAGAAGACCTGACACTTCTTACTTGGCCGGAAGGAAACGGATTTTTAGTGGAAAAACTTAGATCACCAATTCGATCTAAAATTCAAACAGAAACACTTGTAGAAAAAGTAAAACCTTCCACTTCTAAAAAAGCTAAGTTTGAAGTTCAAATTTATCTGCCCTTTACCAAAGAACAAAAACATATTCTCTGTGATTCCATCGTTTACGCTCTTCCTTCTTTTACTCGAAAATACATTCTGGATGAAACTTCAAACATAACGGATGGATTGGTTTATTCTCCTTGGCTCGTAGCCAATCTAAGTGTAGACAAGGTTCCAACTGGAAAAGGAATTCCTCCTTGCTGGGACAACGTGATTTATCAAAGTCCGTCTTTAGGTTATATCGTATCCACACATCAAGATTTACGCGCTAACAGAGAAGAATCGGTTCTAACGTATTACCAAACCTTTGGCGAAAAAGACACCACTTCCACACGCAAAAGAATGATGAAAACTTCTTGGAAAGATTGGAAAGAATCTATTTTTTTCGATTTGAAAAAAGCTCATCCCGATATAGAAAAAAGAACACGAAATATAGACGTTATGACCTACGCACACGCTATGATTCGCCCGATTCCGGGACTGATCTGGGGTGGCCAAAGGGAAAAACTTTCCCTATCTTATCCAAATCTTCATTTTGCACATTCGGACCTAAGCGGAATTTCCATTTTTGAAGAAGCACTTATAAGAGGGCATAACGCGGCTAACAAAATCCTAGGAGAACAAAAGATATGAGGCCTCAAGGTTGGATCTTTAAACCTTCTCTGGATTTGACCTTTATCATCTTTCCCGGAATTGTTTCTGTAGTCTTTTTATTTATATTAAAAGAACTTAATATTCTACCTTCCGAAATCAATCCGTGGACCTGGTTTTGTACGGTTTTGTTAATAGACGTCGCCCACGTATATTCCACTCTCTTTCGATCTTACTTTAACATGGAAGAATGGAGGGAGAAAAAAAATCTTCTCATTACGTTGCCAATCGTTTATTTTTTGTTTTCAGTATTTTTATATTCTTTTGGAACAATTTGGTTTTGGAGAATCATGGCATACGTCGCCGTATTTCACTTCATTAGACAACAATTCGGATTTTTAGCGCTTTACCGAAAGAAAACAACTTCCGTTCAAGTTCCGTTTCTATTTGATAAAATCACGATTTATCTGATGGGATGTGTTCCGATTTTATACTGGCATCTTACGGATCAAAAAAGGGAATTCTCCTGGTTTATGGAAGGAGACTTTTTAATATATCCGTTTCCTGCTTTAGCGAATTTAATACTTTGGTTACAACAAATTTGGTTTTGTTTTTATATTCTAGTTCACGTATATTATTTTGCAAAATACCGTTCATTACCTCTGGGTAAAATATTGATCGTATTGAATACTTGGATCGTTTGGTTTTTTGGAATCGTTTATTTTAATTCCGATTTTTCTTTCACAATTACGAACGTAGTCAACCACGGAATCCCTTATATCTTTTTACTTTTTTATTATACGATTCAAAACCGATCGGAGATTAAAATAGAAATATTTCAAACCGGATCTTGGATAAAAATTCTAAGTTGTTTCTTAGGTATTCTATTCGTATTTGCTTTTATTGAAGAATGGATCTGGGATAGTTTTATTTGGAAAGATCATTCTTTTATTTTTAAAAATTCAAGTTTTTATTCTTTTGAACTTCCAGAGTTTATATCCGCGCTTTTAGTTTCTGTTCTTTTTCTACCTCAATTTACACATTATATTTTAGATGCATATCTTTGGAAGATAGAGAAATCTAATCCAAGGTTGTTTCATTTTTTTGAAATTTCCGAAAAGAATTAAAAACCTATTCTTTTTAATTTCTATTACATTAGGAATCAGTTTTCGTTTTTAAATAGACAATCCAGGTTTTCCTACCACAATGACGAAAAAGTTAAACAGGACTGGATCCATGATTATCGTTGAAGGAATCGACTATTTCTTAATACCTGCGGAGAATCCGGAAGCCTCTGCGAAGTTTTATTCTGATATATTCGATTTTGAATCGTTAGATGAAAAATCAGGAGAATATGTTGTAATGGGACTTGATTCTATCAATATTAAACTCCAAAAAATTTCAGGGTTTAAAAATTCTTTAGGAGAAAATAAAATTCCTGTCCTTAGTTTTGTTCTCGATGTAGATGATTTTACAGAAGCGATTGCAGAATTAGAAGAAAATAAAATCTCCATCGTTCGCGGTCCCGAAACCAACCAAAGAGGAGAATTTTTACACTTTTTAGATCCTTCCGGAAACGTTTTAGAAATCAGCTATAAAGATTAATTTTTTACTAGCATTTTTCCAATAAAAAAAGCCTCTTAAAAAGAGGCTTTTTTTATTTTCTAAGGTTTTGAACCAATTTCTCCCGGTTCAACCTACCTTATCAACAAAAGTTCCCTTAACCTTATAGAAATCCCCGTCTTGACCGGCTTCAATTGCAAAGGCTCTTTTATCTGAAACGTTAGCCTGCTTATTTTCATAAGGCTCGACGTGAATCATCCCTTCTTCTTTTGGGATTTTTCTTGTATCCTTGACTCCTTTTTCTGGAAGCCCTAGTTGAACCGAGGAAACTACCTTCATGAGACAACTCCTAATCGCACTCTAACAGATTTATAAAAAAATCCAAACATTTTTTATAAAGAATGATTCCGGTAAGTTATAATTTCCAGCAAACTTTTCTAAAATCCATTCTTAAAGTTTCTGTTGAATGATTTTAGAAAATTTTTATTCGTTCAAAAGATCTTACACTATATTGAACATCTTTATTCGATTTGAGTTTTTCACTAAGAGCCGGTCTCAAAACCTTAAAGAATTTTATACGATAATTTTTTAGAAATTTTTAATAAAATGCAGTAGTTCCTAGATATACTCTTCTTTTCATTAGTTGGTTTTCTTGTTTGTAGTAAATGCTTGTGCACATCTAACCCACGTTTTCCAAGCCCAGAAGGAAGAGTGCTATTTTGTCCTAATTATATATGATAGAATACCTTGAATTTTAATTTATAAGCGGATTTTGGACATTCTGTTTTATAGTTCTGAATTACATCATAAAGTTCTGGTTAAAACGTTTGAGTGTTTTATAATACTTTCTGAGTGAATTCGCGAAAACTAAATTTTTACAGAACTGAATTTTTTCCAAAAACAAATGCACAAACTATTAGGTTTTTAATTTAGAACCTGTGAGAATGATCGATAATTTATTGAAAGTTGATTTTACAACTTCCCTTTCCACTAGTTATAAAATATTGAACTGCATAATTATCCGTAAAATTGATAGTAGGATTAAAAACGGGAGCATCAAAAGTACCTACATCTGTGGTTTTACAACTTGTAGAAAAATATTTTACCGCAATTAGATTATCACATTCGAACGCAAGTATCGTTCCTCCAGCCTCTCTAAGATTAGAACGAAAAGCCTTTGTGGAAAAATTTTCCTTAAACTCTATCGTCTGAGAATCCGGATAATTAATTGCGGTTTCATCTCCATAAATATTGTTGTAAGCCTTATAACAATCCACATAAAACCTTCTCGTGGAACAGTTATAACCGTCCGTTCCGTAAACAGTATCACAGGCCCCATCCGCTTTTGACACGGTTAAAAATCCCCCACTCGCTCCCATAGGAACTGTTGTAATAATTTCAGTCGTGGTTATGGAAAAAATCGTACCAGTAATTCCATTGAACTTTACAGTCGTTTCGGTTGAATTGGGAGCGAAGTTCCTTCCCTGAATGGTTATCTGAGTCCCGGTATAAGAAACTCCGTCACTTTGAGGTGGTGATCCTGCCGGTGGATCGATCAAGGTAATTACCGGATTTCCAAAACCTATCGCGGCTAACAAACCGCTATCCGAATTTTTTTTATCACATTGAATGAAGAAGTATAAGAACAGAAATAAGAACAGAATTTTTATCAATTTATGCAACATAACTTACTTTATCTGAAAAATTTAGGACGGGCTTCTAGTTTATAAAAGTAAAAAGGTTTCGGCAAGAATTATTCTATTGAAAAAATGGTGTATTGAAATGAACGAATCTTCTATAGTCTTGTATTCCACAGAAAAAGAAATCGCGGTTCTACTTTTAAATAGACCCGAAAAAAGAAATGCAATCAGCAAAGAACTTCTTTCCACACTTTACAAAAACATTCTAAAAGCAAAAAAAGAAAAATCCATTCGCGGTCTTGTTATCGGCGGTATCGGTCCTTCCTTTTGTGCAGGAGCGGACTTAAAAGAAAGAACGACCATGTCTCCTAAGGAAGTGAAACGTTTTTTAGAAGATCTTAAAAATTGTTTTTTGGAATTGGAAAATTTTCCATATCCTACGGTTGCCGCTCTGGACGGAGACGCATTCGGAGGAGGTTTGGAGCTTGCACTTTGTTGTGATTTGATTCTTCTTAAAAACGATATTAGAATCGGACTTACAGAAACTCGTTTAGGAATTATTCCTGGAGGAGGAGGAACTCAAAGACTTTCACGTAGAATTGGAATCGCAAAAGCGAAAGAAATGATTTTTACGGGCAAGACAATTGACGCACAAACCGCTTTAGATTTCGGAATCGCAAATTCCATCTGGCACGATTCCTCCCTTCCCGCAGCAAAAATGTTAGCTGAAGAAATCGCATCTCAATGTGCACCAATCGCACTTCAGCTTGCAAAGAAAGCAATTACGGAAGGTTATGGTCAGGACATACGAAAAGCTCTCATAACCGAAAGTAAATACTATAACAATACCTTAAATACGGAAGATCGGTTGGAGGCACTCAAAGCGTTTCAGGAAAAACGAAAACCGATTTTTAAAGGAAAATAAATGATTCTTACTGGAAAAGAAATTCAAAGACGAATCGGCAATGATATTGTAATTACTCCTTATTCAGAAAAACAACTCAATCCAAATTCTTACAATCTAAGACTTCATGAGGAACTTCTAGTATACACCGAACTTCCTCTGGATATGAAAAAACCAAATCCCGCCGAAAAGTTGGTCATTCCTGAATCGGGTCTTTTGTTAAAACCGGGTGTATTGTATCTAGGTAGAACTTTAGAGTTCACCGAAACTCACAATTTAGTACCTATGCTTGAAGGACGATCTTCTATTGGAAGACTGGGAATGCTCGTTCATGTTACTGCAGGATTCGGCGATGTAGGTTTTAAGGGATTTTGGACTTTGGAAATTTCTGTTATCCAGCCTCTTATCGTTTATCCGGGTGTGGAAATTTGTCAGATTTTTTATCATACACTAGAAGGACAAATAACAGAATATACTTCCGGAAAATACCAAGCCAATCGAGGTATTCAAACTTCTATGTTATATAAAGATTTTGAAAAATAGGAATCCTTTCTTTTTTGTTGACTTTATTCGTATTCTTTCCAGAATTTTGTCCGCAAAACACTCTTGGAGAATGGAATGAATAAGTCTAAATTGATCGCAATTTTTTTTGCGTTCGCATTGATTTCAACGCCGGCATTTGCAGGCGAAGAAGATGCAATTCTTGGAAAATGGTGGAATAAGGAAAAAGACGCACAAGTAGACGTACATAAATGCGGAACTAAAATTTGTGGAAAAATCGTCTGGTTAAAAGAGCCTGCTTATCCAGCGGATAGTAAGGAAGGTACTCCGGGTTCTCCAAAAGTAGACGTACATAATAAAGATGAAAATCTTCGTACTCGTCCTATTTTAGGCTTAGTTTTTCTTACCGGTTTTTCCTACGAAGGAGAACAAATTTGGACCGGAGGAAGAGTTTACGATCCAAAAGGTGGTAAAACCTATGACGGTAGACTTACTTTAAGAAATGCTGATACTCTCGATTTAAAAGGCGGCTATAAAGTCGGCTTTATGATGATCGGAAAAGAATCGACTTGGACCAGAGTTAAATAAAATTTCTAAATACTCTATTTTTCCTCTGTTGCAAACTTCAAAACCCTCCTTAGTAGGAGGGTTTTTTATTTAAAGAACTTCTTTTTAATGATAACTAACGTGAGTTCGACATAAGAAAACCAGGGCGAATCCGGCTTGCCACAGGCAACCGGCCGGGCTCTCAGCTCTGGTCAATAAATTGCATACAGGAAACATAATACAACAATCGTATTTAGATTCAATTTATTGACCCTAAAACGCTTTAATAAAAAGCGTTTTGCTGAGTTCAAACGCGACCCTGCAGAGCGACCCTTAGGGAGTGATGCATTGAGTTTCAGGAGAGCGTTTTGCTTTAGTTCATTCATCGATCCCTTTCGCGTTACGCCCTGCTCACGTTAACTATATAATAAAGTACTCAATATTTTGCATTCAAACAGGCTTTTATGATAAAAATTTGTGATACTTCATTATATACATCTGAATAATGAGTAAATGCAAAAGTTGTTTTGTATTTTAATTGAACCATTGTTTTTTCAGATTTATGAGAACAGATTTCTATAAAATTCAAAAAGAATCATTGTTTTCGCACTGATCACAATTTAAGAATAAATTCTTAAATTGTAGGAACTCATACTTTTAGAAAATCTTTTCTGAGCCAGAACTCAAATTAAAATATAGATTTGTGAGCTCCGACAGATTAAGTCGCATAATAAATTTTTAAATATTTATTTTTTGTGACTTAAGTGGGGGTTACCACATTTATTTTTTATGGAAAAATTAGATTTTTATAAAACGAATCCTTACGCCGAATCCACGTTAAGATAAATTGTATTTCGAAATTCAATCTCAGGTTTTAGATACGCCATTTTCAATTTTCCTGAGAATCTTTTTTGCGTTTTCGTTCTGAGGATCTATGTCCAATACACGAATTGCAATCTCTTTGGCTCTGGTATATTCGTTTCGAAGTCGATACAAATCGGATAGATTGACTAGATTGTTTGTATTATCCGGTTGTTTTGCTAAAACTTTTTCAGAAGCGTAAATTGCTTCTGAAAATTTCCCTAATTTTTTATTCGCAACAGAAAGATAATACCAATATTCACTTAATTCTGGATCAACTTCCAAATACTTACCTAAAACTTCCACAGCCTTTATATAGTCCTTATCCTTAAAACTCAAAAGTGCGAGTAACTTAATTACCTTGATGTCCTCAGTAGTTTTTGAATAGAGTTCTGCAAGTTCATCGATTGCTTCTTTTACGTTTCCATCCTTATACAACTGTCTAGCGTGTGAGTAAGACGCGCTCCAATCTGAAACTTCTTCTTTTAAAAAATCATTTCGGGCTTTATCAGTACTTAAAAAACTTTTCTCTTGATCAACCAAAGTAATTCCGTATTCGATTCTCAACAGAGATAGATCATCCGTAATTTCTCCTTCTTTGTAAATAAGTTGTTCAATTTGTTCTATATTCCCTTTTCCTGCTTCTACCGTTTTTAAAAAGAGTGTTTCGTCTTCGTTAATCTTTCTTGTGTCTTGATCGGGTGTAAGATCTAAATCATCTTTACCATCCGAACCAACAATCAAAACGTCTCCTTCTTTGAGAATAGTTGTAAAAACTTGGAAAGGGTATTCCGATTCTAAACCTATCTTTCGGAGCATTAAGGAAGAATCCAAAAAGGTAGCCTTACCGTCTTGATAAAGAACAGTAAAAGGATGTTCTGCGTTAAAGTAATAAGTTTTACCCGAATTTTCTTCAATTAAAAAGAAAGAAGCTGAAATCACCATACTACCGTTAAACGATTTAAATACGAAATTTATTTCCTCATAAGTTTCCGTAAGCCATTGTTCAGGAGAAATATCCAAAATCCGATTGTTTGCAGCAGATCGAGCTAGAATAGAATTAACTACAACCCCCATAACCAAAGCTCCACCTGCGCCTTGCATCGATTTACCCATCGCGTCTCCGTTCATCGCAAAAACGTATCTTTTATAATCCGATGGTATTCCTAAACGTAGATTCCCGGTTATACAAACATCTCCGCCTAAATCAGCTCGTTTTCCTCTAAATTCAAACTGCTTTTTTTGTCTGAGTAAAAATCGAGTCGAAATTCGAGTCGATTTATTTGCGTTATAGTTTAGAGGTTTTGCAAGTAGGGAAGTTAAAAAATAATCACCGTCCTGTTGAATTTTAAGTCTTTGAAATTCTTCAATTTTTTCTGACAACTCTTCTGTTCTTAATCGAACTTTTGTAGCAAGGTGTTCTGCATAATCTTGAAGTTCTTTTCTTGCGTCCCGAATGGAAGAAACCATGTCGTTGAACGAATCCGCCAAAAATCCAATTTCATCTTTGACTCTAATTGGAACTTGAACTTCTAAATCTCCGTCATTTACTTTTTCTACTCCACTTAACAAATCATTCAACGGAGCCACAAGACTTCCGCGAAAGAAAAGTGGAAATAAAAAAATGATTACTATGATTACGACTCCTAAAACTAAAATCTGTTTCAATGCGGTAGGATGCATAAACTCTCGATAGGTTCTGTAAGAGAATCCTACTTCACTTATGTTATTTTCTTTATGATCGTATTTTATAAATCCTATGTAGTGAAGACTACGATTCTCTAGGTCTTTCTTACGATAATATCTGGTAAAGGAAGGTACAAACGGTCTAAAATAGTTCAAGACTTCTTCTTTTAGTTTTGATGAAGTTATTTCCTTGCCATCCCATTTACAATCGTTCCAACGAGATTCTAATGCAACACGAAACATTTTCACTTCTTGAGCATTTTCTAAATAACTTTTTCCTTTTATACAAAAATCCTCTTCAAAGATATTGTCCAGTTTATTGGAAGCTACGAATACATGAAGTCCTAGTCTTGATAACTCTTTATTTAACTCGAGTTTAAGAGTTTTATCTTTTAAGTCAGGATGTTCTTTCAAAAAATTGATGATCGAATACTTATAACCCCCAAAGTTTTTATGAGACTCTTCCATAAGTTTTGTAAGTGATTCTCTAAAACCTTTTTCAGAAAAATTGAATATTTCATCATATAATAAAGTATTTTTAAAATCGATTTCTATCTGTTCTAGATTAGGATGAAGTTTAGAATCAAATTTTCTCCGATCAAAAGAATTATCCGTCCTATTCCATTTGAGTATATAAGCGATTCCGCCCTTTACGGTTCCACCCTCCAGCGCCTTTTCCATATAAATTCGGCTCAATATATCGTATTCGGATTCTTTATCTTGGTTGGAAATATAGACCAACACTTGCATAATCGTTAATACAGTTACAAATGTAATCCCTACGATTTTAAGCATAAAAGAAGTTTTTTCGACAGAGAAATTCAGATATAATATGAGAATGATAAAAAACGCGGCCATAAATAAAAGCACTACCGAAGTAAGATAGATCGATCTTTCAATATAACCGTCCCTACTCAAAAGATTAGCGACTACGGGTACTGTTCCTCCTACTAAAAAAGACATTAAAAATGCGAAAATGATCCATCTCGTTTTTCCTTTAAGATAAATCATTCTCCAAATCGGAATCGCAAGAAAGTTGATAAACACATAACTGAAGATAATAATCGCAATCGTTCTACTTACATTTTCTGTGTTAAAGTCCCAATGATGTGCGGTGAAATGATATTTTACGGAAGCATTCCAAGTAGAATAACAAAAATAACCTACGGAAAAAACGGCGACTATCCATAACACAATCATAGTCATCCGATTGAACTTCGGAAAATCATTCTCGGGATAACGAGCAACAAACTGTCCTATATGTAAAATCGCAGGTAAAATCAAACCTACCGTAATCCAACGATGATACGCCGCAAAAGGATGATAAAGAACGGCAGCAAAAACGTATCCAAATTGAAATATACCAAGTAGTAAAGCACCGAATGCTAAATGTTTTGTGCTTGATACTTTTTTATCGATAAAAAGGAAAACGCCAGATATGAGTATAGCCGTTACAAACGACAATAAACTCCCAAAAGAATAGTAATTGAGAAGTACATTGCTCCAAATGGATTCAGTTTCATTCATAGTTTTAATAAAACCTTTCTTTCAAAAAATTTTTTACCGATATATTTTATTCTTTCGAAACAGGCATTACTTTAACTACATGAGTCTGACTTTCAATGATAAAATCAAAATGATTTCGAATTAACGAACCTTTATAAGACCAATTACTCAGTGTCAATATTTTGCATTTAAACGGTGCTTTGCAATAAAACTTACGATACTTAATTTTATAGAAATCAGTATAATTTAAAAAACTAAAAATTTTTGGAAGATTCCAAAATCTTCACTTAAATAACGAAAATAAATGCAATTTTTTCAATATTCTATTTCTTTTAAACAATAAGCAGATCTTATACAATAGAGTTGTTGAAAAATGAATTCTCCATCTGTTTCTATTTCATGGAAACGAGCAATTGAAATAGTTTTGTTAAACTGAACTATGGAATTTTTCAATAACTCTAATAGAATATCATGAACTTTTTAGATAAATTCACAGTTTAAATACAGAATTTTAGATATTCCATTGTCCGACACTTAAACAAGAATCTAAAAATTCGATTTTTTCATGAAATCGTTGTTTTGCGAAAATTTTCTTAATGAACGTGAATTCGATCTAAGAAAGTTTGGACGAATAATAAACTCAAGTGCAACGACTCCTACAGGTCTTCGTTGAAGCTCGCAAATTTCATAATTAAAATGGCTCGCAACCTAAAACGCTTTCGTAAAAGCGTGAGTTCGGTATAAGGAATCTGTTTTCTAAAATTTCGTTTTATCGTGAAAAATGGATTTGGGAACTACCACTTTTAGAAAATTCTTTCTCACTTTCTAATGCCGAACTCACGTTAATAAAAGAATTGAACTGACATTACTTAGAACTATAGAATAAAAACACCCGGTATTTTACGCTGAAACAGAGCTTTATAACAAAAATTTACGGTATTCAACTTTATCATAAAGTGTAGTTTCACGTAAGTTTAATAGAATCCAATACGAAAGAGATCGAAACTAAAGATGAAATATTACATTATGTTTTTTTCATACAATTTATTGACTCGAACTGAAAGCGCGATCCGGTAACGCCATAACCTTACCCACAAGTATTTGGATCTCAATATTAAATCTGTGGGAATTACGACAAATCCTCTGTAAAACTGAGTTCCCACCCCACAACGCGATTCATAGAGAGCGTTGTGTTGAGTTTTCCCTATTTTGGGTGGGTGGAGAAGTTCGGAAAATTTTTCTCTATCAGAAAAACATGTTTTTTGCAAATAAAAAGACTTATTCTTTGTCGGAACATTTGAAAAATGTGCGTTTTTGAGCCTTCTGATTCTAAAATTCTATTCAACTTGTGGGTAAGGTTATGGGTAACGCCGGATTCGCCCCGGTTTCTTTCTCTGAATTCACATGATAAAAGCGTAAACTATTAAATAGGTACTTTTAGTTCTAAGTAGAACAACGCTGTAAATTCAATTTTAAAAAAAGGAAAATAATTTTTTAAGGCTTTATTAAGGAAATTGTACAAACGTTCCTAAGATAGATTCTTTTTGGAAAGTTTTCCAAGTATAAACTTCGTAAGGCCCCGGAGTGACCCAACCTTTTAATAAACTAGTCCAGTTTTTGTCTCGAATCGATTTTAATTTTAAGATCACTTCTTTTGTAGTTTTAGGAGAATTTTCAAAAACCAATTTCTTGACAAAATCCCGATAACCCGCAGGACCTAATTCTTTATAAAGAATATATTGAATTTTTAATGCTTTGTTATAAAAAGTAGAAGTGGCGGAAGGATTTTTTTCCCTAAAATCAGGATCTAACGGAAAATCTTTTTCTCCTTGAAGACCTTCTTCAGTATTCCATTCTTCTGCGATCGAAATCAGTTCTTCTTTTGTAAGGTTTATTTTTCTTTCTTTATACAAAACAAAAGGTAAAAAAGAAACCAACCCCTCACTCAACCAAGGCAAATCCGAAAAATAAAAATGTCCGAGTTCATGAAATAATAACGCAGGATAACCCACAGGAGAAAGATTCGGTTCCATAAAAATTCCACGTACCGACCCTAAGTCTCCGGAAATATTATTGTATCCACCTACCCTTGTTCCATTTAAAAGAATTCTATCTTGGACTATTACAAGAACTTTATATTTCTCGGAAGCCTTTTGACCCTCAAACACGGAAGCGCTCGCTTCATGAAAGGAAATCCCGGAATAAGATTCTAAAGCCTTAAAAAGGTCAGAAGTTTTATGATAAGCAAATTCATTCCAATTTTTATCTTGGGAATGATTTTGAATTTCAAGGACGAGTTCTCCTCTACTTAGGGGAATTCTCCGAATCCATGCGCGTTTATCCGAATGAAGACTAAAAGAAATTAGAAATAAAATTCCAAATAAAAACTTACGCACGATCCCTTTCAATGAGTTTCAAAAGTCTTTCTCCGTTTTGATTTCCTGGATCCAAGTGTATTAGTTTTTTTGCAATTTCTTCGGCCAAGTCAAATTGATCCATCAAACGATAAATATCGGAAAGGTTCACTAAATTGGATAAATTCTCCGGTTGAATATCGTTTAGTTTTAAACTCGCTTGAAGAGCTTGTTCATACTTTCCTACTTTCTTATTTGCAATGGAAAGATAAAACCAATATTCGTGCAATCCCGGATCCGTTTTGAGATAGTTGTTTAAAACTTCGATTGCGGTTGTATAATCTTTCCCTTTAAAACTGAGAAGACCCAAAAGTTTATTTATCTTTTGATTTGCCGTATCGTGAGTATATCCCGTTTTAAGAAGTTCAAGAGCTTGATCTACTTTTCCGTTTTTATAAAGTTGTTTTGCATCTTCGTAAATTACGTCAGGATTTAAGGCGACTTCGATTCTATCTCCTCCGGTAAAAACCTCTTCCGGCTCATCCGCTTTTCTTTCCGTCTGGAACTCTACTTTTAAAAGAGAAAGATCGTCCGTTAGTTCTCCGTGTTTGCGAATTTCACTTTCAATATCCTCTAAATTTCCTTTTCCATTTTCTACGTTTACGAGAAATAAATTCTCGTCCTCATTGATCGTTCTTATGGTTTCTTCCGGAGTAAGATCTATATCATCCCTACCGTCCGATCCTAATATTAAAACGTCTCCTTTTTTCAATTCGAAAGTCCGTACTTGAAAATCGAATTCGGAATCTAATCCTAATTTACGAAGTTGTAATCCTTCTTCCAAAAAGCTGGCTTTTCCATCTCGATACAAAACCGTAAACGGATGTTCCGCATTGAAATAAAAACATTTTCCAGATTCTTCTTCGATCAAAAAAATCGTCGCAGAAATCACCATACTTCCGTTAAACGATTTAAACACAGCGTGGATCTCTTTATATACGTCCTCTAACCATTCAGAAGGTGTTTTATCTAAAATTCTATTGTTAGCCGCTGAACGAGCCATAATGGAGTTCATTACGACACCCATCACCAAAGCACCACCCGCGCCCTGCATAGACTTGCCCATCGCATCCCCGTTCATGACCATCGTATAACGTTTGTAGTGATCCGGTTTTCCCAAACGTAAATTTCCGGTGATACAAATATCTCCGCCCAAATCGGAATGTTTTCCACGAAACTCAAATTGTTTTTTTTGCTTTAACATAAATTCTGAATGTACGAGTTTCGATTTATTCGCGTTATAAAAAAGTGGTTTAGCTAAAAGAGAAGTAAGAAAATAATCTCCGTCCTGTTGAACTTTCAGCCTTTGGACTTCCTCCATTTTCTCTTGGACTTCCTGAGTTCTTTCTTTTACTTTTTCCTCCAAGTTCTCCGCGTAATCTTGAAGCTCTCTTCTGGCTTGTTTGATAGAAGAAACCATCGAGTTGAACGAATCCGCCAAAAACCCAATTTCATCTCTCACTTTTACGGGAACTTGAACATCAAGATCTCCTTTATTTACCTTTTCCACACCGGACAACAAATTATTCAATGGATTGACAAGACTACTTTTGAAGAACAACGGGAATAATACAAGAACCACAAAAATCACCGCAAACAAAATGATCGTTTGTTTTACAGAAGTAGGATGTACGAACTCTCTATACCTTTTATAAGAAAAACCTAATTCTACTATTTGTTTTTTAGAAGGAAGATATTTCATAAACGCAACGTGATGTCCAAGTCCGTCTATACTTCTTCTATAGTGTCTGGTTTCAGCAGGTTTAAAATAACTGAAGTATTTTAAAAATTCCGCTTTTAACTCCTTACCTGAAAGCTCCTTTCCTTTCCAGCTACATCCTTCTAGATTTTTCAAAATTCCGTTTCTATATGATTCTAAGTCCTTATTTTTTTCCAAATAAGACTTTCCTTGTTCACAAAAAGAATCGGAATTGATACCCTGCAGTTTATTAGTATTTACGAAAGCGTCTTTATTTAGCTTTTCTGCATATTTCAAAAGCTCTTTTTTTAGATCCTTTGTATTTAGAGAAGAATTTCCTTTTACGAAATTGTAGATAGTATCTTTGTGACCTGCAAAATATTCTGGCGATTCGTCTAAGATAATTTTTAAATTTTCACGAAAATGATCTTCTTTTAGAGTCGCGATCTCTTCATAAATCAACGTATTTTGTAAGTCGACTTTAACAAGAGATAAATCTAATCCGTAATTTGGATCGTAATCATCCGTGATCAATTCGCCGGTTCGTTCGTCGTATCTAAGCGTATATTGTACTTCGCCGTTACCACGACCACTCTCTAAAACCCTTTCGGCATTTACAATATTCAAACTATCGTATTCTGCTTCCTTGTCCTGGTTAGAGATAAATACAAGCGCCTGCATAATCAGACAAATGGTAAATAACGTGATTCCCACGATCTTAACCATGAAAGTGGTTCTTTCAGTGCTATTGTTGATAAAGGCGATTACTATGACCGAAAAAGCCGCAATAAAGAAGATAACGTTCGAAGTCATATATGTGGATCTTTCCATAAATCCGTCTCGACTTAAAACGTTTGAAATATTCGGATAAAATGCGGCGATCATAAACCCAATAGAAAATAGGAAGATTGCAAATTTTTTCTTTTCTTTATCTGTGATGATTCTCCAGAAAGGAATGAGAATAAAAGCAATAACAGAATAAAAAGCAATGATAAACGCAAGATACTTACTTGCGATCAAAGCGTTAAAATCCCAATGATGAGCGGTAAAGTGGTATATCTTTTCGGAAATAGCAGTGAGATAAATAAAAAAGCAGGCAACAATAAATCCGAGAATGTGTTGGAAGCTCATCATCCAAAACCCAAATTTTCGATTGTTATTGCTCGGGTAACGGATAAGAAACTGAGTAAAATGTGTGATTGTAGGTAAAATTAAACAACCAGTCAACCATCTATGATAAGCCGCGATCGGATGATAATAAAACGCAGCCATAAAATATCCGATTTCAAAAAGACCAAACGTAAAGAAAGCGATTCCGAGATGAAATGTAGCGACCGTTTTTCTTTTTAAACTAAGAAAAAAAGCGGCGAGAAAAAAAGTTGTAATCGTTACTAAAAGACTTCCAAAAGAATAATAATTGAAGAGAATCAAATCTGATCTCAGAAAATCTAATCCCATAATCTATAAGTCCGTTTTTCTAATTCTTTATTTGTTTCGAAAAAATAGGGCTTCATTAAAATCTCGAAAACGGCTTTAATAATTCATACCAAAACTAAAAATCAATAGAAAAAATAAGGAATCAAAAGAGTTTTCCAATATGCGAGTTTTCGAGAAACTAACTTCCCTTAATGTCAAAATCCTAAGTAGTTTGAAAGAAAAACTTTGGTTAAAAATCTTCGTTGGAATGTTGGCTGGAATTCTTACTGGAGTTTTACTCGGTTCTGATTTATCTTTGGTCGATAGAAACACCACACAACTTGTCACTTCTTGGCTCATTATACCCGGATTTATATTTATCAACCTTTTGCAGATGATTATGATACCTTTGATTTTTTCTTCTATTATTCTCGGAATTTGTTCCGCCGAAAATTTAGAGAATATTAAAAAACTAGGAATCAGAACCTTAATTTATTTCGTTTTTACAACTTTTATCGCGGTTATAATCGGGATTACGTTGGCCCTTTGGTTAAAACCTGGAAAATCAGCGATCCAAATTCAAACTATTCTTAGTTCCAAAGTTCCAGCTCCGGTTGAGATCCCATCTTTGGATAAATATCCGGAGTTATTGATGTCATTCTTTCCGAAGAATCCATTTTTATCGATTACTCAAGGAGAAATGTTAAACGTAATCGTGTTTTCGATTTTGCTCGGAATCGCAATCCTTTCCGTTTCCAAAGATTTATCAAAACCGATTTTAGAGATATTAAATTCAGTTTTTCAGATTAGTATGAAAATTGTACATTGGGCGATGGTTCTAACTCCTTTCGCCGTTTTTGGTTTGATGACAAAGGCAATTTCTTCTATCGGCATAGAATTATTAGTTACTTTAGGCGCTTATATGAGTGTCGTTTTATTGGGACTTTTTTTAATCATTGTAGTTTATTCGATTGTTCTTATTTTTTTAGCCAGAAGAAACCCGATCGACTTTTTCACTAAAATTGCAGGTTTACAATTACTAGCATTTTCAACTTCAAGTTCTGCAGCTGTAATGCCCGTTTCGATTCAAACAGCAACTGAAAATTTAGGAATAAGAAAAAACATAGCAGAATTTATCATTCCAGTCGGAGCAACCATCAACATGGATGGAACTGCACTTTATCAGTCAGTAGCTACTATTTTTTTAGCGCAGTATTTTGGAATCGAATTAGCTCCGACTCAATTGGTATTCATCCTTTTTGCCACCGTTGGAGCATCGATCGGAACTCCGAGTACTCCAGGTGTCGGAATTGTCATCTTAGCCACAATTCTTTCTGGATTAGGAATTCCAACGGAAGGAATTGGAATCATTTTAGGAGTAGATCGTTTTTTAGATATGTGCAGAACGACCATTAACGTCACGGGAGACATTACGGCTTCCTGTGTAATGGATAAGATGACTTGACCGGGATTTCCAAAAACAACTTAACTTTTTACTACTGATGCACCATTCGATAAACATCGAAACACGCCGTAAATTTTATAAACTTACGTTCTATAATATTCTTGCAAATATCACGGTCCCTCTTACCGGTCTAGTGGATACAGCTATATTAGGAAATATTAATACTTATGTT
Source organism: Leptospira kirschneri serovar Cynopteri str. 3522 CT (assembly GCF_000243695.2). NCBI lineage: Bacteria > Pseudomonadati > Spirochaetota > Leptospiria > Leptospirales > Leptospiraceae > Leptospira > Leptospira kirschneri. The sequence goes on from NZ_AHMN02000022.1 coordinate 63,422, forward strand.
TTTATGGCGGGAGCCGCTTTATCCGGAATAATTTTCGATTTTATGTTTTGGATGTTTGGTTTTTTAAGAATGGGTACCACAGGCTTAACAGCCCAGGCAATAGGAGAAAAAAACGAAAAAGAATCCATTTTCATTTTGATTCGATCAATTTCTCTAGCTTGTTTTTTCGGAGCGATGATTCTTATTCTTTCTCCATGGATTCGGGAAATCGGATTTCAAATTTTAGAAGGAAGCTCCGAAGTCAAAACCGCAGGAGTTTCATATTTTGACGCCAGAATTTCGGGTTCGATCGCGGTTCTTTGTAATTACGTTTTTACCGGTTGGTTTTTAGGAAGAGGAAAGAGTTCGATCGTATTGATCGGGACCTTAGTCGGGAACGGAATCAATATTCTTTTAGATGTTTGGTTTATTCTTAAATTAGGTTGGGAAGCCTATGGGGCCGGTTTAGCCACGAGTATCAGTCAATTTGGAATGTTGTTCGTTTTTATATCTTCATTTTTTATAGAATTAAAAATTCAGAATATTTTAAAATTCTTATTATCAAATAATAAAAGTTTATTTTCAGTTCAAGGCTTTTCTTCCCTTCTTCATCTGAACAAAGATATTTTTTTGAGAACCTTGTTTTTAATCGTTACATTTAGTGTTTTTCGAAATTTCAGTTCGGAAGCAGGCACGGAAATTTTAGCGGCAAATTCAATTCTACTTCAACTGATCCTTGTCAGCGCATATTTAGTAGACGGTGCTGCATTTGCTACGGAAAGTTTGGCCGGAAATATATATGGTAAAAAAAATTGGAAACTACTTAAAGAACTTCTTTATTTAGCTTTTTATAATTCTATTTTCTTCACTTCCATTTTTCTTGGTTTTGTTTTTTTGTTTCCCAATCTTATCTTCGGAATGATTACAAAAAGTGATAAGGTGTTCTCTTTGTTAATAGATTATAGATTTTGGTTATTTCCAGTGTTAGAAGTCGGAGCGATTGCGTTTATTTTAGACGGTTTTTTTATAGGACTTACAAAAGGGAAAATTCTCCGTAATTCTATGTTGATTAGTACCGCTTTTTTCTTTTTTCCAATTGTTTATCTTGGAAAAATTCAGAAGGACAATCACCTTCTTTGGTTTTCTTTAGTTTTACTTATGGTTGGAAGGGCTTTAACTTTATCTTTTCAAGCAAAAAAGTTTTTTGAAAAATGTAAACTAACGTAAGTTTAGCGTAAGGTGGAAAAAAGAGAAAGATCTTGTACTTAACGTGAATTCGTAGAGAAATCCATGATTCATTTTTCTGAAAAAAATTGGAATCTGAACCTACAGATTTTTTCTAAAATGTAGGAACTACCACAGAAAGCTTTCTCCTTCCACTCTGAAATCTGACCTCATCCACTAAAATGTAGGAACTCATACTTTTAGAAAATTAGAAAGTGACTCTTACATTGATAATACACGATTACTCATCGAGCATATCCCGTTTACTCTGAAACAGAACTTTACAATAAAAATTAGAATTGTTAAAAAATGAATTCTCCATCTGTTTTATGGAAATAGTCGATTGAAGCAGTTTTGTTAAACTGAACTATAGAATTTTTCAACAACTCTATTATAATGGAACATTATTTCAGGAAGTTGATACGATTTATCCAATCGATTTCGAAGCGTCGAGTAAGGTGCTCCTCTCATAAGTTTATTCCATTGAAGATTTATGTTTTGTAAAACGATCATTTTTCTTTTGAATATCGCAACGATTATCCTTCTTATAGTAACGCGAGTAAAGAAATCCCTTTCATGAAATAGGCATAAATCATTTTTCTAAATGTAGAAACTTTACTTTTAGAATTTTTTATCGTTTTACACTGAACGCAGTTTATATTACATTATTTATAACTTATTCAAAAATTACGGAATCAGTCTAAAATTACCTGAATCTCAGCCGAAAGATTTTTCCATTCTTCAGAACCTCTACTTTTGTAAAAAACGGGGGATTGAATCTCTTTCCAACTATCAGCTCGAAATAGATCTATACTTTCTTCTCCCTTTTTAAATACACGAGAAGATTCTTCCGAAGAAGGTTTCACGCTTTGAATAGGAGCCCATCCAAAACCGGGGATATAAACGTCCATTGTGTCTTTGAAAGAAACAGAATTTGAATTTGTAATGAAAGCAGTATATTGAGAACGAACGGGAACACCCGAATCTAAAAGACTTTTTTTCAAAGAAGATATGGTATTTCTAAACAACCTAGCATCGAAAATTTTATCCGCGTAATAAGAATTTTTCTGAGTTTCAATCGGTCCGTCTTTTAAGAAGAGTTTTAAGTCATCTCCTATTTTCTCTTTCTTTTCCAAAAATTCATCAGTCACGTAATAACGGATATTTTGAGTCCGAACTTCAAAAGAATATTCTAATGTTTGTTTACCTTTAGAATCATCCACACCAAGAACTTTTACGAAGGCTTTTTCACTTCCGATAAAGTCCTGTTTAAATCCAGTTTGGGTCATTTTTAAATTCCGGATCCTCTGGTGTTCCGTCGTAGGTGGTTGAAAAATTCCAAGAGCCCCTCCCGCGATCGATATTTCATTCAATGAAAAAGTTAACCTAACTTTTATTAGACGGATGGTTTCCCCAGAAGCGATAAAACGATCCGTCTCTACAAAGGAAACTTTTCGAACTTCCTTTCCGGCCCGATCGATTACAAAAATTTTACTTCCTAAAAAAACAATTCCTCTAATTTCTTTAGAAGGTGTTTTGATGGAACCGGTAATCGCTCCGTTATCCGGATTGTATCGATAGATGTTTCCATCGGAAGAATCCGAAACCCAGATGGAATCTCTTGCAAAAACCAAATCCCTAGGTTGAGCCCGATCCGTTAAAAAACCTCCGATCAATTTTCCGGTCGCTTTGTCCAAGATGGAAATTTTTCCGTTCTCTTGATCTAGAATATAAAGCAAAGAATTAATACTTGCAACTCCGGCAATTTTTTCGATCGGAACCGAAATTCTTTCCGTAACACCGCCCGTATTGGGCTCTACCTTTAAAACGAGTTTTCGTCCGGCTACAAAAATTCTTCCTTCACGAGGATCAAAATTGATTCCTGTAAGAAAAGGAACGTTCAATGAAAACGATTCTTGTTTTCCATTTGGATCAACTCGATACAAAGATCTATGTGTGGAATCTAAATACCAAAAATTTGTACCGTCATATGTGAAACCGTATGCGTTTTCCGTAAGTTTAATTTCTTGATCTTGGTCGAAAACCGGAGTTGAAATTACGACTAGAACAAGGATTAAAGATCTGAGTAAACCGATTTGAGCGAAGTCCATATTTCCTCAGCAAGACCTGGTCGATTTATATCCGTTCCAAATTGGATGGGGGAAGGTACAAAGATGAAGACTAACGTAAATAAAATCAACAGACCACCAATCCTTCGAACTCGATCCAAGGGAACCGTCGAGTCAGGAACAAAAGGATGTTCTATTTTTATGATGAAATAAATCAGGAAACCCCACAGTAACCAGGAAAAATTCCACAAACATAGGAACAAAAAACAAATAAAAAGATAATAAATCCAATTTCTATATCTTTCACCAAAAACGGAATAAATCACATGACCGCCGTCCAGTTGACCGAATGGAAGTAAATTGATCGCCGTTACAAGAAGCCCGACCCAACCCGCCTGAGCCAGAGGATGAATCCAGACGTCTTGAACGGCAGGATTAAAAGGTCCTAAAATCCATTGATTTACGAAAATTGTAAAAATAGATTCTCCAAAAGAAATGATTCCTGGATTTCCTTTTACACTTTCCATCGGAACCAAAGAAGACATATAGATTCCTATCACATAACAAGGTACGGAAAGAATCAAACTCATAAGAGGACCCCAGATTCCTATATCAAAGAGCTGTTTTTTATTCCGGATCGGTTCCAAAATTCGAATGACAGCACCCATAGTTCCAATTGGAGCTAATGGAATCGGTATAAAATACGGCCAGGTTACTTGAATACCGTAATAACGGGCCGCTAAAAAATGCCCCATCTCGTGAGCTAAAAGAATTATAATCAAAGAAAGAGAATATGGAAGTCTAAGAAAAAACAATTCCTTCAAGGATTCAGTCGATAAAAAAGGAATACTGAAAAATTCACTTTGAAATGTAAGAGTCAAAAAGGTTAATACAAACAAGATTAGGTGTGTTGAAAATTTATATCGTTTCAATTTTATATTCTATTCTTATTAGAAAGAATCCTCTTTACATCATATCACGAATTTTGAACCTTTTCCTTAACAGTTCTCATTCAAATTAAACCGGCATAATAATTTCTAAAATTTATCTTCCCAAGTTTTTGAAAAAAAATGTCGAATTGTTTCAGAAAGGTCAATTGTAGTTTTGGGAAAAATGGAGATTAGCATTTGTTTGAAAACATTAAATTTATAAGGAAATATGATCCGGCTGCTAAGTCTTATTTAGAAATTGTACTCTGTTATCCCGGTTTACATGCCCTCTGGTTTCATAAACTGGCTCATTTTCTTTATAGGATGAAACTCCCTTTAATCCCAAGGATGATCAATACTTTTTCCAGATTTATCACTGGAATCGACATTCATCCCGGAGCAAAAATCGCAAACGGAATTATGATCGATCATGGACACGGAGTTGTAATCGGCGAAACCGCCACGATCGCAAAAGGATGTTTAATTTACCAAGGTGTTACTCTTGGAGGAACTGGAAAAGAATCCGGAAAACGTCATCCGTCTTTGCTCGAAAATGTAGTGGTAGGCGCAGGCGCTAAAATTCTTGGAAATATTACGATTGGAAAAAATGTACGAGTGGGTGCAGGATCCGTAGTTATGCGAGACGTTCCACATGATACTACCGTAGTCGGAATTCCTGCCAAAGTGGTTCGTTCTAAAATGCCAATCGGTGAAGAAGGCGAGCACATGTTGGATCACAACGAGATTCCGGACCCAGTCGCCAAAGTATTTTCTATCTTACTTGAAAGAATCGAAACTCTTCAAAAAGAAGTTCATTCTATGGATAAGGACGGCGGAATTCGTTCCGTTAAATTAAAAAAGGAAAAAGACAATTTAGAAGAAATTTTAGACGAGTTTATACACGGCGGAGGAATTTAAAGATTCGTTTTGAAAATTTACGACTCTAAGAACTTTGAAATGTAAATCCTACAATCTTAAGAAGAAACCCCGCAAAAGTTACGGGGTCGTTAAACGAGGAAACGATTTTTTAAAATTTAGAGACGGTTATTTTTTCGGAATGAAACAATCAATTCCATCGTTCTTTAACTTTGACTTCAACGATTCCGCCTCAGTTCTACTTGCGAAATCCCCTAATTGAATTACAAACAAACCGTCTCTTGCAAATAGGAAAGTTTTTTCACCGTATTCTTGTCCAAGATTGGACTTATAAGATTCGGCTCTAGATTGCTCCCGAAAAACGCCTACTTGAACGGTATATCCCTTAGGAGCACCTTTGATGTATTTTCCACCGGCAATCGGTTTGTTTTGATAATCCGATTTTTGAGGATTTAATTTTTCAGGTTTTCCATCTTCTAAAAGAGCTTCGTCGTCGTCTGAGTTTTCGAGATCTTCAGATTCCTCATTTGTAGCTCCTCCACGTTTTACTACTTTAATACCTACTTTAGCAATACCTACATCTTTAAAATCCAAAGTATCCGCTGCTCTTTCGGAAAGATCAATGATTCTATCCTTTACAAAAGGCCCTCTATCGTTAATACGAACTATTACTTCTTTTTGATTTTCTAAATTTTGAACTCTAATGATGGAACCCAAAGGAAGTGTTGGATGCGCCGCAGTTAGTTTTGTTTTATCAAATTTTTCTCCGCTTGCAGTTGGTTTACCGTGAAACTTTGCGCCATACCAGGAAGACATCCCAACTTCGTCAAAATCTCCGGAAGAAGAATTTGTTTTTTCAGGTGGTTGAGCCTTTGCGTATTTTTCAACGCTCAGTTCTTCTTCGAAAGATCTACGCGCAGGTTTTTGAGAAACGAAGTTTGGATTAGAATCCATCGGAATGATTTCTTTTTCAAAAAAAATCTCCGACGGATCTCCGGAAGCGCTGACGCTTCGTTTAGATTCTACCGACGCACAAGACGTAAAAATAATCAGGGCGGTTAAGATTGCTATTTGTTTCATAGTTTCCTCGGTCCTATTGATTCCTTTAACAAATCGGTTAAACCGGAAAAAACCATTACAACTTTTTGAGTCGCGCGGGTTCTAAATCAATCCGATAGTTGTAATATGACCGGGACGGATATAAACAAAAAATTCAACCAGGCTCTGACCTTAGAAAAAGAAGGTAAATATCCGGAAGCAGTTCGACTTTATGAAGATTTAATTGAATCACAACCTAAATATCAGAAATCTTATCTCAATTTAGGGGCACTTTATTCTAAACAAGGTAACTCTAAAAAAGCGATCGAGATCTATCAAAAAGCACTACAGATCGGAAAATCACCCGAACTTTACTATAACATTGGAATCGAACTTTATAGAACCGGTGAAACAGAGACGGCAATTCGGTCTCTTAAAAAATCTTTAGAAATTGAAAAGAGATTTTTAAAGTCGCATATCCTGCTCGCGTATTGTTATAGACAACTCGAGAAGGATGATAAAACCGAACTTTATCTTACAAATGCGATTCGGTTAGATCCGAAAAATCGAATGGCTCTTACAGCTCTTGCAACTCTATATTTTGAAAAAGAACGTTGGAAAGACTGTCTTGAAACGGCAAACAAAGTAAATAAACTCTTTCCGAACGATTCCAGAATGCAGGTGCTTCTTTCCGAAGTTCATACCCGTTTAGGAAATTTTAAACAGTCTTTTGAAATTCTTAAACAAGCGACTTCACGATCGAAAGGATTTACTCGTTTTTCAGACGTAGTCGAAGAATCCAAAAAAAATCCAGAAGAAGCGGCTTTCTTTAATTCATTAGAAAAGCTTACAAAAAATAAATTGGATGAATTCCGATCGAAACTCGAAATGAATCAGGAAAATCCAGAAGACTTCTCTCCCCCAAACCCTCAGGATGCACTTGATCTTTCTTTGATGTATTTATTCCATGGCGACAAAGAACGAGCTCTAAAGTACATGCTTTATGCACAAAAACAATTGGAAGAAAACCCGCAGAACGATATCTGATCTGATTTATCCAAAGATAAATTTTAGAAAAACGTTAAGTATTAATCCCTATATTTTTTGAATGATAAGATGATATTTTATAGCAAAACAAAGTCGTGTAAGAGTTCAAATTCTCGTATTCTACAATACTTAAATAACAACTACACTAAACTCAAAAAACGATTTTTTTTATCATTCGTCTGGGTAAGACTTTTTTCATTGAGAATCTACTCTAAAATCCAGAAAACGTGGGAACTCACTATCGAACAAATGCTTCAAAACTATAAAAAGAGTTTTATGAGACGTAATCTGTGGGAACTACCACATTTTTCTTTTCGAATTTTGGGACAAACTTTGGCATTTTTTATCATTTTCCTTTTTCATTTTTGTATTTATCCAATCCGAGAGGCAGAAGTTTTAGAAACGGATGTTTCGTTTTTATACTTGAACTCCACTGAATTCTCACAAAACGAATTAGAAAAAATGAATTCGATTTGGAAAGTAAGAAGACTTAGAGATAAAGGAACTACAGCGGAAGATAAAAATAATCTGGGAATTTTATTTGCAAAAAATTCACTTTTGGATGATGCAGAATCGTCTTGGAAAGAGTGTATGAAAATTTCAGAATCAAATCCTGTATGTTTTTCAAATTTGATTCGAATGTATTATTTAATCGATGAATACGAAATCTCAAAAAGAGAAATTTCCACTTATTTAAAAACCGCAAAAAAAGAACAAATTCAACAAGTTAGAAAATTGCTCACGAGTCAAAATCGAAAAGAAGAAACCGTTTTACTTCTAGACGTCCAATCTAAGATTCCGGGTATGGAAGTGGTTTCTTGGGATGAATTGAGCTCTTATTTTCTCGAAAAACAAGACTACGAAAAAGCGTATTTTTATCTGGAAAAAATTTTAGAGATCAATCCTTATCACAAAAACGCTCGTGCATCTATGGTTCTTCTGGCTCACGATCTGGAAAAATGGGACGATCTTTTGATGTTCGCAATGAATCTCAATTCTACAGATGATAAGATTCCGGATTTGAATTATTATATTGCAAAAGCATATTACGAAAAACGAAACTACTCCGAAGCACTGGAATGGATTCGAAAATCCCCCGAATCTGAAAAAGAAACCTTTTCGTTTATAGAACTCTGGAAAAAAATTCTACTTTCGGTAAATCCGAACTCGGACTTACATCCGATCCTTACTTATATTAAAAAAATGCAAGCCAAGGGTATACAAATTAAAGAAGAAGACGTTCTACCGACTCTCAATCCTTCCGGAAAAAAGACGATCGAAGATATCAAAGTAGGAAGATAATACTCAGAACTATAAAATAAAGTACTCAATATTCTGCACTAAAACAGTGTTTTGTAATAAAGGTTTACTGCATGTCCCAAGACCTAATTTTAACGTGAGTTCGGCCTAAGGAATCTATGATTCTGAAAAAAGCTGGAATCTGAACTCTACAGATTAACTCTTTAAATGCGGGAACTACCGCAAAACTTAGGTTTGTCTGTAAAATGATGTGGAAACGAACCACTGTAAATCACGATTTTAGGAGCAAATTCTAAAATTGTAGGAACTCATACTTTTACTTTTAGAGAAATTTTTTACACCGAACTCACGTTAAAATAGATTTAAATTTTGACGATGACCGCAAAACAACGATTTTGTGTAAAAATCTGATTAGATAATGATTCTTTTATATCTCATAGTAGTTCCCACAATTTACAAAGTTTAACTGTAAGTCCATGATTTGTGAGAGTTCCTACATCTATTTTTTTACGAAAAAACTGACTAAGATAAAACGGATTCCAATCCTGCCATAACAATTATATATTCATTAAACTCCAAATTTTTAAAGCTTGTTTTAAATTTTTAGGTTCGTGAGTTCGAATATATTCTACATTTTGAATACATAAATACAGTTCGGCAATTACGGTAGGAATTTCCCTTTCTTCCACTTTCAAACCTCCGAGTGCATTTCCTAAAAATGATTTTTTTGTAACTGAGACCATCATCGGAGAAAATTCTTCCTGAAGAGTTTTAATTTTTCTTAATACTTCAAAACTAACCTGAAAATCGGGACTAAGAAAAAAACCCATTCCAGGATCAAAGATCAATTGTTCTTGTGCAATTCCTGCGTTTAACAAAACTTTTTTTCTTTCTCGGAAAAATCGTACAATTTCTGAAACTACACAATTTGTTGTTAAATGTGATTTTGTTTCAGCACGATTAGAATGATTATGAGAATACATCAAAATGAACTTTCTATCGCTTCCAGCATATTGCGAAATTTCTCGAATAGATTCTTCATCCACAAAACCTCGGATATGATTGATAAATTCCACACCTGCAGATAAAGAATTAGCAATTACTTGAGGCTGAAAAGAATCCACGGAAACACGAACTCCTTTTGCAACTAAATCCGGAATCAGATTTTTCATTCTTACCCATTCTATTTCGGAACCAATCAAACTTGCTTGAATATTAGAAGACTGAGCTCCTATATCAATCACATCTGCGCCTTGATCTAAAAGAGAATTCGCTTTTTCAGAAGAAGATTTAAAAGTAAGATACTTTCCCCCATCAGAAAATGAATCTTCGGTAATATTCAATACTCCAAAGATCTTTGTAGAATAACTTGAAGAATTCGAATCTTGTCTACTTTCCATCTTTAAAAACTCAGATATAAGACCGATACTCTAAGTAAGATCCTGAATTTAAACTAAAAACAATAATCCTTACATTCTTTTCGGAGCGGGTTCATGCGTCCTTTTTCTAAATTGATTTTTATTCTGACTTTTTGTATTCTTTTACCCGTTTTCTCTCAGCCTCTTCCCGATCTTCCGGAACAACAATTCGGTCAACCTCTCAACACACAAAACGACGAATACAATCCCATCATAAGCCCGGATGGAAGATACATCGTATTTCAATCCAACCGTCCCGGCGGAGAAGGAGGAATGGACATTTGGATTTCCGAGAACATTCGTTTTTTAGATAAGGAAATTCCTGCGGAATGGACCAAACCAGTAAACATGAATCAAAACATTTGGGAAGAACTGAAACGTCCCCCGGTCGCAGGAGTTCGTAAACCAAATCTATTCAATTCTAACGCATTTGAAGGCGGGGTTTCAATTCTTTTTGATTCCAACAACGCACCTTCAGAAATTTATTTCACTTCCACAATCAATCTTGCCGTCGGACGTTCCGGTTTTGAAGGTTTAAATATTTATAGAACGATTAAAGATAAAAAAACGGGAAGATGGACCGACCCGGAACATCTCAGTGAAATTAATTCCAACTTCAACGATAAGATGCCCGCAATTTCTCCCGATGGAAATTTTTTGATCTTCTCTTCGGATCGTCCGGGAGGTTACGGTGATTTCGATCTTTGGATCTCGGTTCGTAATCCAAAAAATGGAAGTTGGTCTCAACCTAAAAACTTAGGTTCCCCTCTCAACTCTTCCGAAAGTGAAATTCTTCCTTTTATTCATCAAGACGGGGAACAACTTTATTTCAGCTCCAATCGAGAAGACGAAAGAAAGAAATTTAAAGTTTTTAGAATATTCTTAAGATATAAATCTGCTCTAGACAACATGCTGGAAGACGAAGAAGAAACAGAAGAAACTACAAAAACCAAGTCGGCTGAAATTTTAATTCCTAAAATTGATCAATCCTCTTTGCTGCTGCTTCCTAAACCGTTTAACACTGATAAGTGGGAAAGTTTCGATAACGAAGGAATCAGTTTCGACAAAGACGGTATCTGGGCTTACGTTTCTTCTAATCGTTCTGGCGGAGAAGGTCAATTTGACATTTTTCGTTTTCAAGTTCCGGAATCTATTCGCAATTCCTATACTTTGAACTTCAAAGGTTTAGTTTTAGACGGTTCCGAAAAGACGATGATTGGTTTGGATTCTACTTTAAAAATTTATGATGGAACTAAACCGGCTAACGTAATTACTTCGAAAAGAATTGGAGGAGATCTTACCAAAGGAAAACCTTCTAATTTTGCAACAACTCTTCAAACCGGAAAGGTTTATAAAATAGAAATTAGTTCTCCCGGCTTTCATCCCCAAGAAGATATTTTAGATCTAAGAGGAAACATAGGTAAAAATCGAAAAGTCTATAGAACCTACATTCTTTTACCGATTCAAATCGGAGAAGGTAAAACGGAAGAAACAAAAGTAGAACAACCTATAGAAAATCAAAAACAAAATTCTGCCGCATTGAAAGTCATCGTAGCAGATGTGTCTACAAAACAAATCATTCCAGATGCTAAGGTTACTCTTTTTACACCTATAAATCGCAAAGGAGAATCCCTCATTCAAGACGCGGATAAAAAATCTTTTCTTATCAACCAATTACCAAATAACGATTTTGAATTATTTGCAACAGCTCCGAAATATATTTCCGAAAGTATTAACATTATTCAAAAAAATATTTCCAAAAATGGAACTGTAACAATTTATCTAAAAGCGGAAAGCGACGTAGATCCGGTTTATAATCTACGAGTTTATTTTGAATTTAATAAAACAAAAATCACAGACGAGAATAAAAAGTTGTTGGATCCTCTTGTAGGCTATCTTTTGAAAAATGCGTCCGATAAAATTGAAATTGGAGGACACACCGACAACGTAGCCTCTAAGGAATACAACACAAGATTGAGTACCAAAAGAGCTCGTAACGTTTACGAGTATCTTCTTTCAAAAGGAATTCCAGAAAAAAGAATGAGAATCAGGGCTTATTGGTATTCACAACCGGATGCAGACAATGAAACAGAAACCGGAAGAGCAAAAAATAGAAGAGTTGGTTTTAGAAAACTCTGAGGAGTTTTCATGAGCGTACAATTTCAAACTCACATGCAAGCTCAGAGATCTTGGGAAACAATCCAAGACGTGAATAAGATAAAATATATTCTCAAAGAATATATTCATTTTCAAGGTTTACTCGTTAAAGAATCCCCTTTTCATCAGGAATTAAAACCGATGGAAATCAGAGAAGACGGTACTTTTATTTTTCCAACTGATTCTACTCTAACAAACATCAATGACGAGCTTGTACTTTATAGAACTCTTTCTAAACACATAGAAATCAGCTTTGACGTGATCGAAAAAACAGACACTCAGATTATATGTAAACCTCTTTTTGCGAGAATTGCAAAAGCAAAAAGAATGTCCCCTCGTATAGAAGGTCTAATGGGGAAAGTGATAGCTCATAAATTTTTAATTCCTAGAAAAGAATTAGATATTGCTAAAGTTTTAGGAACTTCCGGACAAATTATACTCAACGATTTAAACCGAAAAGTAAAACAGATTTATCCTTCTTCTAAACTAGTATTCAATTCTTCTAAAGAACTTTCACCGGAAGAAGAATTAGTAAAAAAATATAAAAAACCGATTTATATCCGTGACACGTCTACTTTGGATTCAAATCCGGAAGGCGAATTTGCAAACTTAGATTTACTTCCAATCAAAGAAACTCTCCAAGAAGAATTGATTTTAGAAGAAAGACTTCGTTTTTTCAAAAGTAGTAAAACCCGTTCTCTTCTTATCTATCCTATCCTTTTTAAAAGTGGAGGTGAAACACAAATATTCGCCATGGGAGTGATCGAATCCAGCGAAGGTCCGATTTCGGACAAAGTCGTTCCTCTTTACAAAGAAATGGAAGAAATTTTTAATTCAAGAATGGGGGACTCAAACACAAAGTCCTTGGATAAGAGACAAAACATTCTGAATATATCAGAAGGTGGAATCCTTCTCGAAGTAACCGATCCTGAATTGATTCAATCTTTTTTACACAAACCAGTTTTTACCGCGGATATTACTTTTAAGATGCAAGCCCCTCTTCGATTTGCATTTCACATCCGACATATTTCCCAAGTCGGAGAAATCTATCACGTAGGCGCAGAAATAGTTGGCTCCAACGATGCTAAGGCAAATATGACTCTATTGAAGAAAAATATGAACTTCATTAAGACTCAGTAATTTGCCTTGGAAAATCAGAAAAACTTTTTAACCACAGCTCCTTACAAGGGGACCAGAGATTTTTATCCGGAGGAAATGAGACTTCGGAACTGGATGTTTTCCGTTATGCGGGAAACCGTTCTTTCTTTCGGCTACGAGGAATACGATGGTCCTATTTTAGAATCCTTCGATCTCTATAAAGCCAAAAGCGGAGAAGAAATCGTTGAACGGCAGTTATACGATTTTATAGATAAAGGAGAAAGAAGAGTTGCAATCCGTCCGGAGATGACTCCTACGCTTGCAAGGATGGTAGCAGGAAATTTACGCAACCTTCCTAAACCTGTACGTTGGTTTTCTATTCCTAACTTATGGCGTTACGAACAACCCGGCAAAGGTAGACTTAGAGAGCACTGGCAGTTGAATGTGGATCTTTTCGGAGTGGATTCTTATCGTGCCGAGCTTGAAATTCTTTTGATCGCGGATTCGATTTTAAAAAAATTCGGAGCACCGGTAGGAAGTTATCAAATCAAAGTTTCTCATAGAAAACTTTTAGATAGCTTTTTAAAAAATTCTCTCAAACTCAATGGTGATCAAGTTCACGGGGTTTCTAAACTTTTAGATAAAAAATCTAAAATTTCCCCTGAAGTTTTCGAAACAGAAATTAAACCTTTTTTAAATAACTTTAAAGAACAATTCTCCCTGATTAAAACGTATCTCGATTCTAATTTAGAAACGGTTTCTAAGATTCCAGGAATTGATACAGATTCTGTTTCTTTCATCCGAAAACTATTTCAGGAATTAGGCGAACTTGGAATCGACAAACAATTGTTATTCGATCCTTCCATTATCCGAGGATTCGATTATTACACCGGTTGTATCTTCGAAGTTTTCGATACCAATCCGGAAAATAGAAGATCCTTATACGGCGGAGGGAGGTATGATAATCTCATCGGTTTATTTTCCAAAGAACAATTATCCGGTATCGGTTTTGGATTAGGCGACGTAACACTGAAAAACTTTTTAGAAGGTCATCACCTAATTCCGAATCTAAGTAGAGAAAAAACCCTTTTTCTTCCAATTATGGATGAATCCCTTTTCGTAGATACTTTCAAACTTTCTAAAGAACTCCGTGAAAATGGGATCCTCACCGAAACGATGTTAGATTCCGCAAAAATCGGAAAACAAATTCAAATTGCGGAAAAAAAAGGTTATCGCTACGTATTGTTCCTTGGAGAATCGGAAATCCGCACGGAAACAATCCAAATCAAAGATCTAATTTCCGGGGAACAAAAAAGCCTTCCAAGAAAAGGGCTTTCGGATATTCTTAAAAAAGACTTTCAACTTTGATAGATATTGTAGATCAAATCGATTTTTCACTTTCTACTTGGATTCGGACAAATCTCCACAATCCTAGATTGAATCGTATTCTTTCTAAAATCAATCGTGGAGAAGTATTTCTATTGATACTTCTTCCTTTTCTTTATTTAAAAAATGATCTTCCAATTGTTTGGTATTGGGTGTTACTTTTTACCGGTTTAGTCACTTATACAAACGATCGTTTTGTACTTTTTCTTAAAAAGCTCATCGCAAGAAAAAGACCTCTCATTACGGTCGCTGGAAAAGTTGATTCTAATCCGGACATGAAACATTCGTTTCCTTCCGCTCACGCCGCCAATTCCATGACGGCCGTTTTGATTCTTGTACTGTTGTTTAAATTTTCTCCGGCTCTGATTTTAATCAGTTTTTTAGCCGGAGTAGGAAGGTTACTTTCTCTTCATCACTTTGTGAGCGACGTGATAGGTGGTTGGATGATCGGAACTATTTTCGGTTTTTTTGGTTTATTTCTTGGAAGCGCTCTTCTTAGGTTTTGCTGCCCCTGATTTGGAGCCCAAAGCGTCTAACGTAAGTTTATGACGGATTTCGCCTTTGCAAGCAATCGTAGTTGAAGAAAGAATTTCATCGTTCAGATCTAAATTGATTTTTTTATCCTTAATCAATAGTTTAAGAAAATTTAAAACGTTTTTGCTAAACATTTTAGATGCGTCCGCGGGAATCGAACCCGCAAGGTTTTTATGACCGATTACTGTGATTCCTTTAGGAGTAACTACGTTTTGTCCATGTTTTGTATATTCGCAATTTCCGCCCATAGAAGAAGCAAGATCCACAACTACAGAACCCGATTTCATGTTATCTACGATCTTTTTAGTGATCAATAATGGGGCTTTTTTTCCAGGAATAAGTGCAGTTGTTATGATCACATCCGCTTTTTGAGCGTACTTATCTATCGCTTCTTGTTGACGTTTTTTATATTCTTCGGTTTGTTCAACTGCATAGCCGCCAGCAGCAGCTGAATGAGAAGCGCCTTCTACTTCTACAAATTTCGCTCCAAGAGAATGAACTTGCTCTTTTACTTCCGGCCTTGTATCAAATACGTCCACTACCGCGCCTAATCTTCTACTAGAAGCAATCGCTTGCAATCCAGCGACTCCCGCTCCGATAATCAACACGGAAGCAGGTGTAATTGTCCCGGCCGCCGTAGTAAGCATTGGAAAAAATCTGGCTAAATGAGAAGCTGCGAGCAATACCGCTTTATAACCGGCAACCGTTGCTTGAGAAGAAAGCACGTCCATAGACTGGGCTCTTGTGATTCTTGCAATTGCATCCAAACTTAAAACTTCTACCTTTTTAGAGGCAAGTTTTTGAATTGTTTGTGCGTTCATCGCAGGTTGGAACATTCCTAAATAAATAGTTCCTGGTTTCATTTTTCCTAATGTTGTAGGATCAGCAAGATGGATGCTTACGATGATATTGGACTTACTGATAACGTCTTGACGAGATACAAGATTTGCTCCGGCTTTTTTATAATCTTCATCATGATAATAAGATTGTTCTCCAGCGCCTTTTTCTACAAGTATGGTCGCCCCGATTTTTTTAAGCGCATCTACAATGTCTGGTGTAACGGATACTCTTGTTTCTTCTTTAGATTCTTTTAGAATTCCAATATTCATAATTTATTCCCGGTGATCAATAGTGTTTCCGGACTGGTCGGTAAAGTACGTCCAGAATTTCTTTGTGTAAATTTAATCCAAGTTATTTTTAAAGTATTCGATGGTTTTCCGAATTCCTTCTACAAGAGGAACCTTCGGTTCAAATCCAAGTTGTTGTTTGGCAAGAGTCAAATCCGGTTTTCTACGCGCCGGGTCATCTTGAGGTAGCGGTTTATGAATGATTTTAGAAGAAGAACCAGTTTCTTTTAAAACCAATTCTGCTAATTCACGAACTGTAAATTCTCCGTCGTTTCCTAGATTTACTGGCCCGTTGAAATTTTCAACGTTCATCATTCGAACAATCCCTTCTACCAAATCATCCACATAACAAAAAGAACGAGTTTGATCCCCTTCTCCGTATAATGTTATATCCTCTTTTTTTAGAGCTTGTACGATGAAATTACTAACTACTCTTCCGTCGTCCGGTAACATTCTAGGACCATATGTGTTAAAAATTCGAATCACCCGAATATCAACCTTATGGTTTCTCTGATAATCGAAACAAAGAGTTTCGGCTACCCTTTTACCTTCATCATAACAACTTCTGATTCCAATCGGATTTACGTTTCCCCAATACGTTTCCTTTTGAGGATGTTCCAGTGGATTTCCGTAAACTTCGCTGGTAGAGGCTTGAAGAATTCTCGCCCCTACTCTTTTTGCAAGACCGAGCATATTCATCATTCCTAAAACGTTCGTTTTGATCGTTTTGATCGCGTTCGATTGATAATGTACCGGACTTGCAGGACAAGCCATGTTGTAGATCTGATCTACTTCAAGTTTGATAGGATCGGTTATATCGTGTCTGATAAATTCAAACTTAGAATCATTTAAGAGTTTTTGAATGTTCTTCTTTCTTCCAGTATGCAAATTATCTAAACAAATAACTTCGTTGCCTTCTTTCAAAAGTTTTTCACACAGATGAGAACCTATAAACCCGGCTCCTCCTGTGATCAATATTCTTTGTTTTTTCATAATTCTTCTTTTTCTAAAAACTCCGCTGGTAACGGTTTTCCATTTAGATCCAGTCCTTTACTGAAAAACCATTCCATCACTTCGGGAGTTACTTCTCCGGGAAATGGGACTTCCTTATTTTCGTTCTCGGAAGATTGGAAAAAACCGTCTTGTTGGAATTCTTGTTCCGGGATTACGATCTCTTCCGATTGGAAAACTTTTTTAACCGATACGAATATGATGGATAAGCTAAAAAAAGACCAAAGGAGAGCAATCAAATATCCCAAAACGATTACTGATTTCGGAACTACTTGAGAAGAATTTGCTCCCGTTATCCAAGCCGCCATAATCCCCGCATCCGTATATGCTATGTTCCCAGTAAAATCTAAAAGGTCGTATAAACTATAAAGAGAAATACTCGTTCCTATAAAAACGAGAACGAATCGATTGATTCTAAAATTAAAAATTCCAAGCAATACAAATCCTAAACCCCAAAAAATTCCGGTATATTGTGCAAGGTTTCCAGGTTTGGAATAAGAGATTGTCATCAGTAAAAGAATCGTTCCAAAAGAAATCAAAGTGGGACGTATCATTTTTCCGGAAAAACCTCGGTTTAATAAAAAACCTCCCATTAAACAAGATCCTAAATATCCAGCGGATACTACAAAAATAAAAAATCCACTTCCTGAACTTGCTATGGTTTCTCCGGATTCGTTTCCGTGAAGTTCGATCGTATGAACAGAGCCACCGGTCAACAAAGCAGCGATCGCGTGACCAATTTCATGGATAAATACGATAAAATCTTTTAGATAACCTACAAGATGATGATCCCAAAAAGAAAAAAGCGTGAGCGCTATAGATATAAAAATCGTCAGTCTGAGAAATCGATTTCCCATCGATTTAGTTATCGGCAGTTTTTTTTATTTCCGAAAGAATTTAGAGTTTGTTCCAAACCTTACAAATCAATCTCCTTTGAATCCCAATCGTTCCCACAAAAACGTCATATTGAATGATTTATAGTTTTTTTAGTATTCTTTTGTTAGCGTGAATTCAAAGTAAGAAACTCACGATTCTGAAAAAAATTGGAATCTGAACTTTACAGATCAATTTCTTAATGTGGGAACTACCACTTATTTCCATTTAGAATTTAGACAATTCCCGCTGTCTGAGTTTGAGAAATCACATGGATTATCAAAATAATCTTAGAACGTGGGAACTACCTCAAATCACGATTTTACAAACAAATTCTAAAATTGTAGGAACTATTACTTTTAGAAAATTTTTCTTACGTTCCTGCTCACGTTAAATAACGCGAGTTCGGTATAAGGATCTGTTTCCTAAAATTTCGTTTTATCGTGAAAAATGAATGTGGGAACTCTTACAAAACCTTGAAATTGTCGTAAATACTAAAATTGTGGGAACTACCACTTTTAGAAAATTCTTTCTCATTTTCTAATGCGCACCCATGTTAAATATTCATTTTTTATAGTTAAAATTCGGTGAGAGTTCCTACATTTCAAAGTTCTACCGTAAATTATAGATTTGTGGGAGTTCCTACATTTTTGCGAAACTCAATCTCAGAGTCGTTCGAAAAAGTCAACAAACGGGTTTCATGGTCTAAGTCTGCAAGAGCGCCCGTCGAAAGCGAGATACTGGGCCTTCTTAGCGCCGTCAAATCAAGAATATCGCACTTCGAACTGTCTTATGTTCAGGAATCATACTAATCTTAGTAAGGGGCATTCAACGGCCTTTAAGAAGTCTTAAAATGTTTTAAGATTTCGTATAACTTAGCCGCCTTACGAATGGATTCGTCTACGAGTTGTTTGATTTCTCCGGATGTTCTTGCGATCAATTCCGAACTTTCCGCAATGTTTTGCATAGATAAAGAAATTTCATCAGAAGCCGTTTTTTGAAACCCGGAAGATTCGCTTACGGCTTCACCAAGTTGATTGACTTGATCCGTATTCTTTCTAATCTCTCCCAACTTTTCCGCCTGAGCAAATAAAGATGCTCTCACGATTGTAGCGGAAGAATTTACTTCACCTATATAATCCGTAAGTTGTTTAACAATGGATAAGGATTCTTGAAATTTCTCCGCACCTAAATTAACCGCCTTTGTAGTGTTATCTATTAGATTGACTATGTCTTTGATAGAATCTCTAGTTCGAGAAGCCAATTTTGAAATTTCTTCGGCCACCACACTAAAACCTTTTCCAGCTTCTCCCGCTCTCGCAGATTCGATGGAAGCGTTTAACGATAACAAATTTGTTTTTTCGGAAATAGAAGTAATAATTCCTATAATATTTGAAATTCCGCTCGAATATTCTTTGATCTCATTCATTGCTAAAATTGCTTTTTCAAAAGTTATTTCACTTTGAGAAGCCTTTTCTTTTACGGAAGAAGTTTGAGAAGAAAGGTTATCCATAGATTTAGATACGTTTTGGATCGACTCGTTTACTTTTCCGATTCCGTCGTTGATTGCGGTCAAACCGGTAGATTGTAAATGAATTGATTTTACAATTTCGTCTAACGTCGAAGATAGTTCATGAGAAGCGGACGCGGTTTCTTCCACGGAAGCCGCCTGATTTTGTGTTTTAGATTGAAATTGTTCACTAGACTGAGAAAGATATTGATAGAGTTCCTGATTCTTTTCAAAATTTTCCTTGATTTGAACCAACAAACCCCAAATGCTAATTACAAAAACTCTAAGACTGGAACGAATTTCAAATATTTCGGAACTCCCTTTTTTTTCTGGAATTTCTATGAGGAAGTTACCGGATACAATTTCTTTTTGAATTGAAATAATCTCTCGAATTTCTTTTCGATAATTTAAAATCGTTTTGATCAAAAAAAGAATTCCTATACTTCCGCAAATAACTCCTAACAGAGGTAATACGACCAAACCGTTTCGAATCCATTCGAAATTTGCGAACAATAAAGGAACAAAAACAAGTAAGGCGTACACGATAATCTTTCCGGAAAGTCCCAATTTCTTGAACAATATCTGAATGCCTTCTTCTAATTTCCAGAAGAACGATTTTGTATTTTTTAGTTGAGAGAATAAAATCTCTGCCCTTTGGATTTGATCTTGAGTCGCTTTTTTACGAACGGACATATAACCGGAAATCACACCTTCACTCATCACCGGAGTAACCGTAGCATCTACCCAGTAATGATCCCCAGACTTAGTACGGTTTTTTACGATTCCACTCCAAGGATTTCCGTTCTTAATCGTTTCCCACATCTCTCGAAAAATTTCGGGAGGAACATCCGGATGGCGAATTAAATTATGAGGTTCGCCTAACATTTCCTCTTCGGAAAATCCGCTGATGTTAGCAAAGTCCTGACTTACATACGATATTCTTCCTTTCATATCTGTACGTGAAATCAGAACCGAATTGATAGGTACTTTTATTTCTTGATTTGTAATCGGAAGATTTTTTCTCATGATCCGTTACATCAAAAATAAACCTGAAGTATTTAAAACAAGAAATTCAAATAATGTTTCAAAAGAAAAAAATATAGAATGGCCCTCTCGTCAAATCGAAAACGTATAAAAAACGATCAATAAAAATTGAATATAAATTTTGTTAGAAATTACTTCAAAAACTTATCGTTTTTATTGCATTTAAACTTTTAAAACGAATTTCTGTTTAAATTTTATCTTACTACCCGGACACATGAAAATAGTACCAAGTTATTAACGACCGAATTTACGAAAAAAATAGTATTACTTAAAAAATACCGCAAATTCGGGATTTACTGCATTTTAAAGCAGGACCAAAATATTCAAATTTTTGAAACAATCTAACCCAAGTATTCTATTCATGCGTCCGAGCAGTAAAAATCCATCCCATCACTTAAGGATATCTTTCATTAAATTTTAATGTTTTCCATTTAAATCCAGAATTTGAACTTTAAGTGATATTACTGATTTCTATAAAATTGAGTACTGCAAATCTTGTTTCAGTACAAAACGCAGGTATGTTATTAGAATTGTTGAAAAATTAATTTTCCATCTTGTTTCTATTTCATGAAATGGTCGATCAAAGTAGTTCTGTTAAATGCAACTATGGAATTTTTCAAAAATTCTATTATATAATTCTGAGTAGCTCTAAAATTGATGTAAGCTTATTCTATATAAATCATCATAAAATGAGTAACAGTCAATTTTTTCGTTTGTCATAAATTAAACGATTATTTCAAAAACAAATCGAATATGAGAATTTTTCTACTTAGAACTTAAAGTAGAATCTTTATTACAAAAACCCATTTGAGTACTCTGTTATATAGTTATCTGAAATAATTTTAGTCGTTTTAAATTTTACGAAAAAGAACCGTTTTTTTAAATCTGAAGTTTAAAATAAATTCCAATTTTGTATAAAACCACGTGTCTTGCGGTTATCATAAAATTTTTTATAGAGATTTCAGATAAAAATCTAAATAAAACTTTTCCAGGAATCTTGCCATACCGATCGACAAAAAAAGGATAGGTTTATGAGCATTAAGCTTTCGTTTTTGATTTCGGGTTTAATTCATATTCTATTATTTCTTTTTTATTCCATAACTTTTCTAAAATTTTCAAAGATAGAAAATTTAAAAATTCATCTTAAAAAAGGAACCACTCCGACGGTAACTTTCAGTTTTTTACAAGACGATTCAAATAAAAATTCAAAGTCTTTTATGTCTGAAAATTCGAATAACGAAGGAACTTTAAGAAAGGAAATTGAAAAATTTAAGAACGAAATTCACTTTCCACAAGGCGCTCTGGATCAAAGACTGGAATCGGATTGTTCTTGGGAAGTAAGAATAAAGTCTGGCGGAAAAGGGGAAATTTTAAGAACCCTTCAGCCCTGTAAATATTCGATCTTTGAAGTCGAATTTAATAGAGCCTTAAGAACTTGGAAATTCGATCTTCAAGAGGGAACAAACCTGATCATTCCGGTTTCCTTTAAAATATATGATAGAGAATTCTGACGTTAACGAATGGTATGTTCTTTATACCAATCCTAGGTCCGAGAAAAAGTTAAAACGATTATTCCAAGAAAGAAAGATCGAATGTTTTCTTCCTCTCATTTCTAAAAAGAAAAAATGGTCCGATCGTTGGAAGGTTATCGAAGAACCGATGTATCCTTCTTATATTTTTGTAAAAATTTCGTTCTTTAAAGATCGAGTCAGAATTTTACAATTACCCGGAGCACATCACTTTGTATTTTACTTAGGTAAACCATACGTCATTCCCGAAGAAGATCTTAATTTAGTACAAACCTTTTTAGAAACGTATCCGGATAAAATCCAAGTTGAAATGCAGGAAAAACTTTTGCCGGGTAAAAAGGTTCTCATTCAAGAAGGGCCGTTTACCGGATTTAAAGCCGAAATTATACAAAGAAAAAACGAAGAACAAATCGTCGTTAAATTCCCCGGAATGAATTTGGTGACATCAGTAACTCTAGATATAAAAACGTTAAGACTGGAGGAAACTCTTGGATCCAATTTTTGAAAAGATAGAAAAAGCAATCGATATCGAAATAGAATCCATTCTCCATTTTAGAAAAAATTTAGATCCATCTATTAAACAAGCAATCGAACTAATTTTAGATTGCAAAGGGAAACTAATCGTTACGGGTGTTGGCAAATCAGGAGACGTAGGAAAAAAAATCTCTTCTACTTTGTCTTCTACAGGAACACCCTCCGTTTTTCTACATCCCGCAGATGCGGCTCACGGAGACGCCGGAATCATTTCGGGTGAAGACATTATCATAGCCATCGGCAAATCAGGTGAAAGCGAAGAACTACTCAATCTAATCCCAACGATTAAAAATATAGGCGCAAAATTAATTTCAATGACGGCTAACGTAGATTCTAAACTTGCACAAGAATCGGACGTAGTTCTGATCACGCCCGTTTTAAAAGAAGCCTGCCCTCTTGAGTTGGCTCCTACATCTAGTACCACGATCGCTTTAATTTTAGGAGATGCTATCGCTATGTGTTTGATGGAACTGAAAAATTTTAAAAGGGAAAATTTTGCACTCTATCATCCAGCGGGCAGACTTGGAAAACGTTTGAGTTTGAAAATCGACGACGTGATGAGAAAGGATAAAGATTTAGCCAAGGTATTACCGGATACAAAGTTAGAAAATATACTCACAGAAATCACCGTAAAAAGACAAGGAGCTACAGGAGTTACAGATTCAAGCGGAATACTTTTAGGAATCATTACAGATTTTGACATTCGTAAAAAATTAAAAGAAGGAAAATTGGATTCCTCGATTTCAGCGGAACAATTGATGAACTCAAATCCTACTCTGTTTTTATCTGGGTCAAATGCCTACGATGTTTTAAAACAGATGGAATCCAGACCCAATCCGATTTCAGTCGCTCCGATCGTAGATAATTCCAAAAGATTGATTGGAATCGTTTCCATCCACGACCTTTTACAAAAAGGTCTTTGATTTATGAATCAGCGAGAATTTAAGATCGTTCTTACGATTAACGAAGACGAATTTTTTTCTCTTAAAGAACATCCTTTTTGTGATCGAATTGAAATTCGCCTCGATCTATTTTCTCCTAAAAACATCGGACAAAAACTAGTAGATAAAATCGAAGAACTGAACACGAAATGTATTTTCACTTACAGACAACCGGAAGACACCGATCAAGTAGCGTCTGCAAAAAAAGAAGAATTAGATTTTCATAAAATAGTTTCCGAAATCGACCCCAGGGCTCATTATTTGGATTTGGAATTAAACCGTCATAATGATCTTTTTGAATCGAACCTAAACAAAGGTTTTGGCCTGATTCGATCCGTTCATAAATTCGACGGAATCTTATCGGAACAGGAAATTAGGGATTGGATTGGTAAAGATTCTTATCTAAAACCGGAAAAATATAAATCGATTCTCCCCTTAATTTATAAATTTGCGGTATTCCCAAATTCTATTTACGAACTGACTCAATTTCTTTCTTCTTTTAGAATTGTATCAAACGAATTCAAAAAATTGAATATACTTTTGATCGGAATTTGTATGGGTTCTTTGGGAATAGTTTCAAGGGTATTTCCGGATCATTTTGGTTCTATTTTTACTTATTGTTGTTTGAACGATCCCAAAGCTCCTGGCCAAGTAGATTTAGAATCTCTAATCCGATTACGAAATTTATAAGTCTGTCTCCAAAATTTTTGTGTAAAATTATACGAGTTTGACACAAGGAAATTTATTTTTCTAGAGAAAGTTGGAAATGAATTTGAAGATCAATTCCTAAAATGTAGGAACTATCTCAAATCATGATTTTATGAAAAAATTCTAAAAACTCATACTTTTAGAAAATTTTGGCGAATAAAAAACTCGATGTCGCTCTATGGATCATTTCCAATTTGTTCGGAATTTCTACTATAATCTCTTTCACATTGTTCATAACGAATTATGCAAAGTATAAATTTCTTTAGAATTTACTATATATTATTTTTTGAATATACAATTTTTTAAACTTAGAATCTAAGATACAAAATCTTATTTTTAATTCCTGAAAATTCTACAATAAAATTGTTCAAGAATTAGTTCTCTACCTGTTTTCTTTGCATTAAAATGGAAAATTGAAACAGTTTTACCAATTCCACTATGAAGTTTTTCAATAACTCTAATATAAAACTAAATCTAAGTCTTATCTAAAGCCTGATTATTATTTTGGTTTGTTTCTTTATCGGAACCCTTAGTTTCCAAAAAAGATCTAAAAGTAGATTTTTCTTTAAACCGATCAAATTCTTTTTCTTCTGCGGCAGCAGACCAAATCGCTGGTTTTATTTCTGCGGCTTTACGGATGTATTCCATGGTTTTTTCAAGATCGTCTTTATTTGCATAACATTTTGCTAATAAATAATAAGCTCCCGAAGAATTGTTTACTTTTTCCAAAAGCAAAATCGATTGATCTATTTTTCCAGTATAATAATAAGCTTTACCTAGATAAAAACGATATTCTCTTTCTTCTTCCTCGGAAGATTGAACGGAATGAAAATAACGAAGAGCCTTTTCATATTCTCCACGATTTGTATAATAACGGGCTAACTTTAAAATTCCATCGTTGTAAACATCCGGAAGATTTTTAAATTCCGGATTTTCCTTTTCCAACTTGGAAGCGATTTCCTTTAAAATCGCATAACCTTCCGTTTCTTCTTTATTTTGAATTTTACAAAGTGCCAAATACATCCGAATTTCATGAGTTCTTTCACCAAATTCCAGCGCCTTCTCCGCGGTTTTGATTGCATTTTCACAATCTTTTACTTCGTACTTGAGTTTGGTCAATCCGATCAAAGGTTGAACCGTACTATGAACTGCATAAGATTTTCTATAATATTTGGCCGCTTCCTCATAACGTTTCATTTTATGATATGCGACCGCTTGATTTAAATTTGCATAATATAACATTTTGGCATTATCGTTTCCGATTTTATTTTCAAGTTTATCCAAAACACGGAGTGCCTCCGAATATTTTTCCAATCGAATCAATATTACTCCGTATTTGTAAAGATAATCGTGTTTTTCAGGAAAATCTTTTACAAGCCCTTCCAGTAAAGTTTCCGCCTGTTGAAACTTTTTATGATTTGCGTAAATGAGAGATAAATTCCAACGAGCAGATGTGTCGTTTGGTTCCTTTTTAAGAATTTTAAGATATTCTTCTTCATTACTAGGTCCGACGGTTTCCGTATCTTCTGAATGTTTTTTAGGATGATGATGTACAACGTGATGACCTGAGGAAAGTCTCTCCTCGGCAGTAGATCTAATTTTTTGAATATGCGATAAATCAGGACTAATTTTTAAAAGTCGATTGGAATAAGAAATTACCTCGTGATAATCCCTTTGATAATTAAAATAGAGAATGATCTTTTGATAGCAGTTGACTAGATCCTTTTTAGGTAAACTAAGACTCACCGCCTTTTTAAAACTTTGAATGGATTTTGGATAATCTCTTCTATATTCGTAGATATAACCCATATACATCCAAGCTTCGCCAGAAGTCGGATTCGTATCGTTAAACTTTTGGAACTCGTCCATGGCCTTGGAAAAGTCCTTTCTTGCGTAAGCCTTTTTACCTTCTTTCAAATCTGCATACAACGAGGCAGAGAAAGAATACAAAAAAATCGAAAAAAACAAAATTCGAAAAGCCATAGAACCAAATATCAGAAAGGAAATCTTTTTTAAAAGTGAATTTGTGATCTCTTTTTCAATCGGTTTATAATAAATTTCCTAGAATATCCCAAAAATCCTTTCTTTTCGTTTTAACGAATTTTATACGTTATTGATTATTTTAGGATCGACTCAATTTTTCAGATTTTTTCAAAGCAAGTGATTGAGAAGCTCGAAGTACCAAACTCATCGTAGTAATTTGTGGATTGACGGAAAGACCCGTTGGATATACGGAAGCGTCCATCACATAAATATTTTTATGACCGTACAATTCCATATTCAAATCCACGGCTCCCTTTTCAGGAGAATTGGCGGCTTGAATCGATCCATGAGGATGTGCAGAGCCTACCACTAAACTTCCAGGATTGAATTTTTTTTCCAAGATCCAATCGAATTTAGTATTACGATCCACAAGAACAGGAGTTTCCATATCCGTAAACGGAAAGATGAGTTCTTTGGCTCCAGCTGCGACCTGCACTTCCGCCAACATTTTCAAACCCCGAAGCATATTTTTACCGTCTCCGGAAGTGAGTTCAAAATAAACTTTCCTTCTTCCTAAAGACCATTTTACGGAAGCATTCGCTTCTCCGTCGGATCCGTCCCGAACCAATACGATTCCGGCGTTCATATTAGAATACTTTTCGATCTGCTCAAATTGTTTCGATCCGTAAAAAGGGATCAAAGAAGCGACTAACGTAGGTCGGAAAGGCGCTACTTCCAACCAAAAACCGTAACCTGTATTCTCCTGATTGTGTCCATCCTTAATGACCGCAGATTGTGGAGGGCCCGAATACATATTGATCTTTTCGTCGAAAACGGCAAAGATCGTGCTCGTAGGATGCACTTTTAGATTCCTTCCCACCCAATCATTACCTATACCTGATCTTTGCAAAAGTGCTGGTCCTTCGATTGCACCCGCGCTGACCACGACTACCTTTGTGGAAATTTTAAGTTTTTGAATGACTACTTCCGGTGTTTTTTCGTAGGGATCGGGAGTGAAATCCGCAATTACCGTTTTTGTAGGTCCGTCATGAATTACCTGCGCTTTCATGTTTGCGACTACGGTAGCTCCAGATTCGATCGCGTCTGGGATATACGTTAAGAACATGGACTGTTTTGCGTTAATCGGACATCCTAATCCACATCTTCCTAAACCAATACATCCCCTATTATTGTTATTTAGAACTTCGGGATGAAGGCCCAAAGATTTTCCACCTTTCATTAGAATATTATTATTTGCATTGATAAGATTTTGAGGAACCGGATGAACTCCTAATCTTTCGTGAACGGAGGAAATATAAAAATCCATATCCTTTCTAGAATAACCTTTCAATCCGAACCTACGGTCCCATTCCTCCGTAACATAATCCGGAGGATAAAGAGAAGTCTGCCAGTTGACGGTAGTGGAGCCACCGATCGTTCTACCTTGTAGAATACTAAGAGTTTGTTCCTCGGTTATTATAAAACCCGCATCACGATATAACCTAGCAGAAGAGGCAAATTCATTTCCATTAAACTGAGCAGGAGTAAAATAAGAACCTTCTTCAATTAAGATCACGTTCCAACCGCTCTTTGCAAGCGTCGCGGCCGCAACTGCACCACCAGCACCTGAACCAATCACAACTACGTCTGAATTCAATTCCCAGATTCCGTTCTTAATATTTTCCTTTTTTATAATTTCCTTATGTTTTTTTGGAGTGATAATCTTATCATTCGCCGCCGGTATGCCGCCCATATATTATCCCTCGTATCCTGCTAATTTTTGAATTCTTTCATCTTTAGAAACTAAAAAGAAGGAAGTTTGTCTTAAAATGGAATAAATCCCTCGTTTTAAACCAAACGAAGAAGTTTTCCAAGACAATAAACGTTTTTCCCTTTTTTCTACGTTTAAAGAACTCATAGACTGTAAAGAAAAATCGAAAACAAGAGCAGCTAACGTGGAAGAAGGAATTCTTCCGAGAAGCAAAAGAACGTCTTCGGTATCGATCGGAGTTGGATGTCCATATATATAATCGTCAGCGGCAATACCAAGATCAAAATCTAAAATTGGATTTCCTTTTAGAAAAACTTCACCTATGGATTTAAAACCCAGATATTGAGTTTCATTTAATCCCCTCAGCCTGGGAATAGAACCGTTAGAACAAGCGCCTAATCCAGGAAGCATTAAAAAGGCCGAAAGTTTTAGAATGAGTTTTAAAAAACGACTTCGTGAAATTGATTCCTGCAAAAACGATTCCAAATTTACCTCCCATTTACGGACGGTTCGAGTGATTTCGATTTTTAATATAAGTCATCGTAAACTTTTGAAATGTTTTTGTATCAAATTCAAAAATACTTTAAATGACTTGCGAAACTAAGAAAAAACCGTTCCGCAGGAATATTAGAAAAGAATTTATTTGTCTATACTTTCTTTTGGAATTTTTTCATTTTTACAAAGATTTTAATTTCTTCATAGTCGATTCGATCCAGTTCTACTTCGATTTTATCTCCAAGAGTATAAATCTTAGAATACTTTTTAGAATAAAACGAGAAGTCCGTCTCTAAACGAATTTCACCTTCATCCGTAAATTCAGAAGAAAGTAAACAAGCGTCTACGGCAGGATTTTCCAGATCCACAAAAATCAAATGCGGCTTACAACCGGTAATCGTTGCTGAAAATTCTTTGATACCGGTCTTTTCTAAATAACGACACGCTTTGAGTTTATAATAGTCCCTTTCTGCATCACTTGCTTTACGTTCCTGATGTGAACAGTGTAGACCAAAAGTCGTCACTTCTTCAGAAGTATAAACAGGTTTTTTACTTAAAAGAATATTTTGTAAAACCCTATGACAAACCAAATCGGGATACCTTCGAATTGGAGACGTAAAATGACAGTAGTCTTCGAATCCCAAACCCCAATGTCCTAAATGTTCTCCGGAATAATAAGCCTGCATAAAGGTTCTTAATAAAAACATGTTAAACAATCTTTCCGCAGGTTTTGCCTCCAACTCTTTTAGAACCGAACGAATGGATTCGTAACTAGAATCTTTGAGTAAGGTTTTAGTGGCGTTTAATTGAAGAAATTCGTTTAAGGATTCTATTTTTTCCTCGTTCATCGCTTCGTGAACTCTATATAAGGTTGGATGTTTTTTCTTACGAATATATTCAGCAACCTTAATATTTGCGGAAAGCATAAATTCCTCTATGAGGATATGCGATTGGAGCCTATCTTGAACCGCGATTTCTATTACATTGTGTTCGGAATCGGTGACCACCTTATTTTCTTTCAAATTTAAATCCACTCTTCCGTCTTCGATTCTCTTTGCTCTAAGAATTTTGGCAAACTCGTTCATTCTAAAGATCCAATTATCGGAATCCCCAGATAGGATTTCGGACTCGGCTCGATTATACGTATATCTTTCTTTTACATTTATTATACTTTTATAATATTTTGCGTGAGTGATTTTTCCTTTCCAATCGGCTTCCATCTCCACGGTAAACGCCAGACGGTTTTTTCCGGCAACCAAAGAACAAAGATTTTCGGACAACTCAGGAGGTAACATAGGAACGACTCTACTTCCTAAATATACGGAAGTAGCACGATTGTATGCTTCTTCGTCTAAATCGTTTCCCGGTCTTACGTAATAAGAAACGTCCGCGATATGTACGTAAAATCGAATCCGATTTTTTTCCTCTACAAAACTAATTGCGTCGTCAAAATCTTTGGAATACTCTCCATCAATCGTAATACATTTCAGATTCCTAAGATCCACACGAGAACCCCAATCGTCCACGGTGTTTTCGTCCACTTCTTCAGGAAGATCTAATATTATATTTTCAGGATAAAGAATATTATAATTATATTTCATTAACATTCTCATCAGATCTAAATCTTCTTTGGTATCCGATTCAAAACGTAAAAACTGAACCTCGTAAAGATTTTTTTCGTGTTCCGTTTCTTCTTTTAATTTAACTATCAAAACGTCTCCGGATTGAATTTCTTCTTGAAGATCCGTAAGAATTGTCTTACGAAGAATATAACCTTCCTTTTCTTCTCCGTCTATATCCAAAAGTTTTCCGAAAATAAATTTAGGTTCCTTTTCGGTGACGATCATTCTGTAAAGGTCTCGCCCTCTTCTAAGAATCTCCGTGATTTCTCCTTCTAATCTTCTTTTTTTACCAACTCCGTAAGGACGAACTTCCACGAGATCACCTTGAATGGCAGATTGTGTATATTGACTTGGAACAAAAATCTCGATTCCTGAAGAAAGTTTTACGAAACCGTCTCCTTTTTTACTGATGGAAATTGTTCCCTGAAGTTTTTGATTCGGATTGATAAGAATATTCTTTTTTTCTAATTCGATCAATCCTTCTGTTTCAAGAATTTTTAAGGTTTCTAATATCTCTCTTTCTTTTTCTTGAAACTCCCATTTTTCTCTTTTTTTACCGTAAGAATTTTGATTTTCTTCTCTCAGAATTTTCGCGTTTAAATCCTTAAATTGAATTACAGAACCCGCTCTGGATTGAATGTATTTTAGAATTTTTTTTCCTGTTTCATTTTCACGAAAACCATCGGTCCTCTCTTTTTTAGTTTTATTGGACTTATCAAACGTTTTCTTTTTTCTGTTAGATTTTTTTTGTGTTATTTGTTTTTTCTTTATATTCATAATTTCTAAATCGTTGACTTATCGTCAACATAGGTTCCGCGTACGTAGTTAGGTGCGAGTTTCCAATAAGGGAATCGATCCGGAAAATCCAAAGCCTCCTGAATCAAGTTTATATTTTGATTCAATAAAGCTAATGCGGAAGGTAAATTTTCCAATATAGGATTTCCAGAAAAAAAATCTGGATGATCCGAATACCTTTGAGACGTTAAAAAAGTTTGCAAACGATCTTCTGGAATTTTACTGATAATATCTTCCGGTTTAATATCAATCGAGCCGAAAAAACCTCTGTTATCTTCCATTCCAAAATAAATTTTTTTCTGTTTTGCTTCTATTCCTACGATCACAGGATCCCCAGCTTCTTGATGATAGAACGAAGTATAAATGTTTAAACTATCAAATCCTATCGCTGGAATTTTCCAAAGTTGAGATAAATTTCTGGCGGTTGCAACCGCAATTCTAAGTCCGGTAAAAGAACCTGGGCCTAAAGCGCTTATGATCAAGTCCGGGGTTTTCCAATCCGACTTTTGAAGAACACTTTTTAATTCTTGAATGAGAAGTTTGGAAGATTCTCTGGGATGAATTCCAGAATAGGAAGCGATCGTTTCTAATTCTCCGTTCGGATTTAAACGAAAAGATTCCACTAAAATCCATTGATTGGTCGCATCAAAAAATAAAATCCTTTTCATATAGGATTTCCTTTCACTTTTTTCCACAAATTTTTTAAAGAAGCAAAATTTTCTATATCAGTACTTTTGATTATAATAGTTCTTTCATATTCAGAAACAATTTTAAACTCCACTTCAATTTTTAAAGGCAAAAGATCCAAATCTTCTTTTGCGACCTGCCACCATTCTATTATAGAAATTCCAACTTTTCCCCAAGTTTCTTCAAAACCTAGATCTTCTAATTCATCCGGAGATTTTAATCTGTGAAGATCAAAATGATGAATTTGAATTTTTTCCTGATCGAATTTTTCTTTAGATATGAAATTTTTTGCCGAAATATTTTGATTTTGAAAATTTAAACTTAGATCCGTTTTTTTAGAAATCGAATATTCGTTTATTAAGGTATAAGTGGGAGAATTAACGTTTGCGTTCGGAAGAATTTTTTTTACAAGTTTAGAAGCAAATGTAGTTTTACCGGCTCCCATAACACCCGTAAATAAAAAAACGGGATGAAGGTCTTCCTTTAAAATCAGTGAGGCAAGAAATTCGGCGGGTTTATCAAGTTCATCTAGTTTTAGATTTTTAAATTCGAGTTCCAATTCATCCTCAAAACAATTCGGTTACCTTTGCTCTTTCAAAACGATAAACGGAAGTACAGAATTCGCAAGTTACTTCGATCATTCCAACTTCGTCCACGATCTGCATTGCCTCTTCCTTCCCTAACGTTTGAATCAATTCCCTTATTTTATTTTCGGAACAATCACAACGAAATTCAGGCTGACCTTCTTCTAAAATTTGAACTGCGGAACGAGTTGATTCACCGATTTTATTCAGACAATTGAAAACGTCCTTTCCTAAAAAATCGTTTATGTTTTTATCTATTTTTTCGGAAAGATCTGCAATTTTTTGAATATGTTCTTCCTTTGCTTCAGGTAATGACTGTAACAGAATTCCTCTTACGTCCCAGTGAAACCCATTTTTTCGAATATATAGAGTCACGAAACAGATGATTTGTTCCGAACTATTTAAATAATTTCTAAAATTCTCTTCAAAACTTCGATTGAGATAGGGAACTACGGATTGATAGATACAAGCACCGTCCTTCCAACGAAACACTTTCATTACTCCGGAATAATCTTCCATTGCTTTGGTCGGTTCCACATCCTCTTCCGGTCTTTCTCTGAGAACTCCTTTCATTCTTCCTTGCCTATCGCTATAAGCAAGTACAGAATGTGTGGAAGAATCCTCGTTAAACTGAATTTGCAAACTTACTTTTGTATCTTCTTTAACTTGGTCGGCCAGAAAAAAGGCGCCAATCATAGTTCTTGCAAGGAGTTCCGTACTTGAATCATCTAAGTTATGTAAGTTGGAAGCCGCCGTAACGGAATAAGAAATTTCGGCGACTGAATATCGAAAGTGAACATCGGGTAAAATTCCGTATATCAATGAATCCTGATTGTGCATGAAATCCTTTTTGGCGAGAAATGAAAGTCGAGGTGTAGGCGTGTTGTAATTCGCGTCATTTGTATCCTCTCAGACTTTTCTAGAAAAGACAGTATTTTTTATTTTAGACAACCTAGAAGAACGGTTTTCTTTCTTTTCAGATTTTCCCTTTGATGAAATTTCTTTCGAAAGAAAGGAGAACGAAATGATATTCGGAGCCGATTACTACCCGGAACAATGGACTCGAAAAGATTGGGAAGAAGACATTTCTATCATGAAAGAAATGGGTTTGAGTTCGGTTCGTCTTGCAGAGTTTGCTTGGGCTATGATGGAACCTAAAGAAGGGAAGTACGATTTTTCTTTTTTTGATCACATCCTAAATTTAATCCAAAAGAACGGAATGACCGCAATTTTAGGAACCCCCACGGCGACCTTTCCTCCTTGGCTTGCTAAAAAATTTCCAGACATAATCCAAGAAAGAGACGGAATTCAAAGGACGATCGGCACGAGAAGACAGGCATGTTTTTCTTCACCTAACTATAGGAAGGCGGTTGTAAAAATTGTGACTGCAATGGCAAAACATTTTGGAAACCATCCAACGGTAATCGGTTGGCAGATCGATAACGAAATCGGACACGAAGGTTCCGATATAGACCATTCTCAAACATCTCTAAAAGCTTTTCGAATTTGGTTAAAGAACAAATACAAAACGATTCAAAACTTAAATGAAACTTGGGGAAATGTTTTTTGGGGAATGATTTTTAATTCTTTTGAAGAAGTTCCAATCCCAAGCCGCCCCATTGCGAGCAACTTTCATCCTTCTTTGATTCAGGATTTTTATCGATTTCATTCGGATACGATCATCGATTTCGTAAAACTTCAGGCACGGATTCTTAGAAAATTTTCGGTCGGAAGACCTCTCACAACTAATCTTTATCCTTCTCCATTTTTACCAATCATCGACATGGCGGAGTTAGCCGCTTATTTAGATTACGTTTCTTGGGACAATTATCCTACTTGGGGAGAACAAGAAGCTCCGTTTCCTCATCCGTTTATCTCGGCGATGCAACAATACAATCGAGGTCTAAAGAATCTTCCGTTTACTGTTATGGAACAAATTTCCGGTTTTCAAGGACACGATTTACTTGGTTATCTTCCGGCTCCCGGACAAACCAAACTTTGGATGAAACATTCCATCATACACGGCTCAAATGCGATTTACTTTTTCAGATATAGAACCGCTCGTTTCGGCCAGGAACAACTTTGTTACGGGATTTTAGATCACGATAAAGAAAAGACGGAACGTTATCACGAGCTTCAAAAAGGGATTCAAGAAATTAACAAATACACGGAGGATTTTACGGAAGAATTATTTCCGGCTGAGGTTGCTGTTGTTCACGATATAGAAAACGCTAGAAACTGGAAACACCAACCGATTTCAACCGGATTAAAATTCTCCCCCGTACCTTGGTCTCAAGTCGGTTACGATATTGAAATGGCGACTTGGTTTTCCGGTATGAACGTGTTAAACGTAAATACCCATTTTCGTCCCGCCTCTAAAATTGATTTCAAAGATTATAAAATTATAATACTTCCTATGTATACAATGGTCAACGAGACTGTTTTTAAACGTTTGGAAGAATTTGTAAAAGAAGGCGGAACTTTGGTTTTAGGTTTTAGAACCGGAGCAAAAGATTTAAACGGATGGATGTACGATTCTCAAATTCCGGGACCGTTTGCGGAAATGGCTGGGGTTAAAGTTCGAAAGTTTGAATCGGTAGGAAATCAAAAAGTCAAATTTCGATTTCGTTTTTTTCCGGGAACCTGTT
The DNA here is from genome assembly GCF_000243695.2 of Leptospira kirschneri serovar Cynopteri str. 3522 CT. NCBI lineage: Bacteria > Pseudomonadati > Spirochaetota > Leptospiria > Leptospirales > Leptospiraceae > Leptospira > Leptospira kirschneri. Next base: position 98,299 of record NZ_AHMN02000022.1, read on the forward strand.
CTAAAATTTGTGAAATTTTAGAACCTACCACGGCAGAAGTTTGGGCCCGTTATACGGATGGAAAAAAATTCTACAAAGGAAGTCCCGTAATCACTGCAAATCGTTATCATAAAGGAAAAGTCATTTACGTTGGATCTTCTTTAGAACCTTTGAGTTTTGTTCTTCTTTATAGACGTATTTTAAAGGAAGTGAAAATCCCATTCATTTTCTACGGGCCGAACGTTGAGAAAATTTTTAGATCAGGAAGAAAACAAAATTATGAAATCTTTATCAATCATTCCGGAAAGAAAAGTCTTGCAGGTTTAAGAATTTTAGATCCCTATGAAGTTAGAATTCTTTCTAAAAATAAATAATGAACTTACATTACAGTAGGAGAATTATAAAATGAATTTTTAATTTTTATGATGATCCCTAAAACGGTGATTTTACGCAAAAACTGAATTAGATGATGATTCTTTTTTGAATTTTACAGATTCCAATGTGTTTTAAACACGCCTTACGTTATTTTTATGGTAAAAATTTTTTTAGATCAAAAAATTTATGAGAATTTATCATGTCGCTTAACAAAATGAAACAGGTATAAATCCATTGGAACTGATTCAAATTGAAGAATTAAATAAAATTCTCTCTTCCATATCCGGACAAAATCGTCCTCATGAAATTTTTGTAGATAATCTACATACTCCATTTTTAGAATTTGAAGAAAATTTTATTCTTCCATCTACTTCGGTTTATGAAATCGACTTTTCAGCCGCAAAAGAATTTCTTTTACAAGCAGAACAACTCATTCCGGAATTGATTCAAGGATGTAACGTACTTCCAATTCCTAAGCCGAAAAAAAATTCGAACCAACTTTTTTTAGTAAAAGAAATCCATTCTTCAGAAGAAAATCAAAATAAAAAGTTCGTATTTGTAGTAAGCTTTATACTTACGTATTTAGGCGGCGCTCCAACTTCGATGATCGTCAAACAACCTATGCAGGGAAAAACGGCGGCCGTTCGAACTCGGAGAATCTATTTTTCGGCAAGAATTCTTCCCTTAGAATCTTTTGAATTCCAGAACGAGGTCTTGGTAGATTTTTTAACCAGAAGATATAAAGAGACAGAATTTATGATAGATGTCGATTCCGTTTCCTCTTATAACAAATCACAACATACTTATTCTGAACTTTTCGACGACGTAGATTATTCTAAACAGATTTCTATGATCCATTCGATTTTAAACATAAATAAAGAAATTTGGAAGCCAGGCAAGGTTTTTGAACCAATCGATGTGGAACTTCATACGATTAGTTCCAGATTTTTAGAAAGTTCTCAAGAAAGAATTTTCAATCAATTTGAAACCTTCCGGCATTTGATTGATCTTTTATTGTCGCCGGAAAGCATGACCATAAATTTGATGAACCAGGAACCTTTGCACGAATGGCTTCGTTCCTTCGAAACGGAAAGAGGTATAACTCCTTCCGGAAATATGCTTTGGAAAATCCTAAAACGAAAGTAATCTTTTTGAAGAGAAACCCATGGAACATCCGCTTGCCCCTCCTATTGATTTTCCGTTAGAGGAAGTCAAACGTAGGATCAAATCCGTTCAATCCGTATCCGGTATTTTTATCGAATCGGCTTTGAAACTTCAGAAAGATTTAAAAACTTTCTCTTTTTCAACCGAAACCGAAGAAAGAGATCAGATTCATAAAGCGGATGAAATGATGGGAAAGTTTATCGTAGAATATTTAAGACAAAATTTTCCTTCCGATTCTATTCTCTCCGAAGACCACTACAAACATGAAGGAAATAATTCCTTTCGTTGGGTTTTAGACCCGATCGACGGATCAATGAATTTTGTAAGAGGAATTCCACTTTATTGTGTTTCAATCGGACTCGAACACAGAGAATCTCCGGTTGCCGGAGTCGTATTCGCTCCAGGCCTAAATACAAAATATTCTGCAATCCTCTCTCAAGGCGCATTTAAAAACGGACTTAGAATCGACGTTTCCAGCACAGAATCTCTCGCCCGTGCGATGTTAGTTCCAAGTTTTCCAACAAACAGAAAAGAAATATTAAACGAAGTCATCTCCGATATAACCGCGTTCATCAGCTGCGGCAGATCCATGAGAAGAACCGGTTCTTTCGTTTTAGATACTTGCTGGGTCGCAGAAGGATTGTTAGACGGTATCTGGGAAAAAGGAGTCAAACTCTGGGACACCGCAGCCAGTTCCGTCATTTTGATGGAAGCCGGTGGTAAATTGACCGATTTTAACGGAAAACATTTTCTTTCCGGTAATTCCGAGGTAGTCGTATCCAACGGAAAGGTTCATTCTCAGATTGTGGATATTATGAGAAATGTCCGGGATTCCATCGGAAGAAATTAAGGTATATTCAAAAAAGCTTCTATACTACGGATCTGTTCGTCGTTTAAAGGCAACCTGTTCATAACCTTGCTCGTACGTTTGGGAGTATAACCGGAAGGATACGTTCCTTCTACAATTCTCGCTTTTAATAATTCAAAATTTGATCCTCTAACCGCAGGTCCAACAGCACCGTCTAAGGCGGGATTTTGATTGTGGCAAGAGGAACAATTTGTAATATACAATCCTTTCCCTTGAGAAATCATTTTTTGCTCCGGAGAAAGATTTTCGTCTTCTTTACAATTCGCTAAAATAAGAATCGAAAAAATACAAATAGTCAAAAGGCGGGAAAACCCGCCCCGATTTTTACCGATCTTCATGAATTAAAGAAGAGCCTCAAGTAAAACGTAGATAATTAAACAAAGAATAAATCCGGAAGTAATTACACCTTTAACTGTTTTGATTGGTTTAAAAGTAGTGCTTTCCGGTGTTGCGGTTAACGCGTTGATTTCTACAATTGCAAGAATTCCTAAAATCAGTCCTAAAAACGTATGAGCTTTAGCGCTAGTTACATCAAAAGAAATAGAAAGATTTCTTGCTGCTCCCATTAAAAACAACATTGGAATAGAAAGTAAAGTATTTGTTCTAGAAGCTAAAAGACCTCTTGCAGCGCGAGGAGCCGGATTTTCCGTAGTCTCTCCTTTTGCAGATGCAATTACAACTTTTTGCGCAGGCCAAATTACAAACCAAACGTTAAACCACATCAAAGAACCGAGTAATCCGCCGCCTAAAATCACCACAAGCCATTGACCGCTAGAAAGAGTAGCTCCGTTTATAATTTGATGAATGATCATACACCAGCCGCTAAGGAAAGTGAACATCGCACCCCAACGAAACCACCAAAGAACTCTTGGAACCAATTGTTGAGTCGCTTTTTTCTTTGTATCCGCGTCAGTTTCCGCAAAGAAAGAACCTTGTACAAAATTAATGTACCAAAGTAACCCGATCCATGCAACACCTGCGAGAAAATGGATCCATTTAAAAATGAAATACAAGCCTTGACTTGTAAAAAGAGCGATTCCGTCCATAGTACCTCCAATTCATCGATTGAATTATGATTTTGTGTTCTAGAAAATAAGAGAACACTAAAATAAGTCCCGGAACTTAGACTCTCAGTCAAGCACTTTAGAAAGATTCTACGATCTACGATCAAAATCCTCCTCTTGTTAAAAAAACCGTAAAGTGGAATCGATAATTTCTGAAATAGATTTTTTTAAATAAAAACAAAACGGATTTTAATATAAATCTTCAATTAAAGTTTCCTGTAATACATCCCAAAAAGAAGGTTGGTCGTCTTTTTGATCAGAAGAACGAAACGGCGAAAAACGATCCCTGAAAATTTCAGCTTGGGATTTTAAAATTACTTTCATATTCTTTCCGTTTCGAAACGATTCGGATTCAAATTTATTACCTCCCCTACCTTCACTTCCTTCTACAAGAAGAATAAAATACTGATCAAAGTATTCTTCCATATTTCCAGGAATGAACCAATCCACAATTCCGGGTGGAAAAATTTTCAGAAAACGTCCGCTGATTTTCTTTTCCGGTAATTTAGAAAATTCTCCAATAACCTTTTCATAATTTTTAGAGGAATAAAAACGAAGCATATATCCTAAATTTTTAATGTCTATCTTAAGTCCATAAACTTGAATATATAATGAAATACGAATATGAAGAATTTCTGGCTTACTCCAATAACCGGAAAAAGTATCCGGAATTTTTAAAAAAGTTTTTGCCCCTTCGTTATAAAGTTCTATTCCACTTAAAAACTCTCCAGTTTTAAAGATTGTAATTTTATAAGAAACCTGATTTAGAAATTTATCAAACCGTTTGTAAAACTGAGGGTAAGCAGCCTTTGTAGATTCATCTAATTCATAAAGAAGCCAAGAAAAATTTTCTCCTCTTCCAGAATTACAATGAGAAACAGAACAAAGATAACGATGTGCATTTGAAACCGTAGTCAGTTTAGAATCGGAACGAAGAAAATTTTGAAATCGATCTATGTGATGAAAAAAATCTAAATAACTGTAAGAAGGAAGAGTTGTAACCGTTTTACGTTTCATTCGAAACGTCTTTTGATCCCGAAACGAAGTCGGAAAATATTCTGCATGGATTTGGTAGGGAACGTTTTCCGGAATTTTTTCAGTCGTCAGAACGTTTTTAAATCCTTGGTTTGTTTTTTGAAGATAAAAATCAATCGAAAGAATATTATCCTTTTCTTGTAGAAGAAGTTCGTCCTTGGAAGTCAAATTTCCGAACAATGCATTTCGAATCCCGCCATCCGGATACTCCTTAAGAATACTTTTCTGATATGTAAGATATTCTCTCCAATAAGCCGCTTGTTGCGGTTTTTTTTCCACACAATTAAAAAAAAGAAGGAAAACAAAAACGCAGATTCCAATTTTATTTTTTTTGTTTTCGTACAATTTCATACAGAGAATCCACAGTTTGATCATCCACTTCTTTATAATAAGATTCGAATATTTGTTTTTTATTTCTGGAATAAATCCTCAACCAGGAAACACCAGGTCGAATCCCCGAGGATAAAATACCCTTTGTATCCAACAAAATCGATTCGTAATTTTTTGATTTATTTTCATCGATATAAACTTGAACTGCACTTGGAGCGTTTCTAAGATCTACAAACGCGATAAATTCCACGAAATCTTCGGATTCGTCGATCAGGTTCTGCATTCTCCAATAAATTTTTCTTCCGTGTTTTCTACAAAGAACTATATCTACGTACGAACATCCCAAAAGAAAAACCATTTTTCCCTTTAAGTTTTTGGAATTTAGAACTTTGTTTTTTTGATCTTTAAGTTGAAAATCGGGAAGGTCCGAAGGAAAAACAGAAACCGCAGATAAAAGATAAATCGTAAAAAGAATATTCTTAAACGGTAGAATTTGAAAACGAATGAAAGTATCAAATTTAAGTTTTCTTTTTATTATGAAAAATTCCATTACCATGCATAAAAATAATGCTATAAAGTCATTTAAAAAATTAGAATATAAAACTTCTCTCATAGATTCTGGAATAAGTTCATAGTCTGTAAGAACTTTCAGATTTTTATAAAATCCAATTTTCATTTTTATACCTTTATTACAATAGAGTTGTTGAGAAATTCCATAGTTCAATTAACAAAACTGCTTTAATCGACCGTTTCCATAAAATAGAAACGGATGGAGAATTAATTTTTCAACAACTCTAATATAAAAACTCAAAGTGTATTCTAAAACTATTATATTTCTTAGTAAACTCGCATATTAAATCATTTATAGAAATTTCTATAAAATCCAAAAAACAATATTATTCAAAACCTAACGGGAATATCTGATATTTTTTACTCAAGTAGAATCTTACTAGGAAATTTGCGTTATTGAATTTTATAAGATCAATAAATAGAGTTACTGAAAAATTTAATAGTTCGAATTAACAAAACTATTTCAATCGACCGTTTCTATAAAATAGATGGAGAATCAATTTTTCAAAAATTCTATTATTTATTTTTTGTAATCATTTTAAGATGTCCTAAAATTACCGCTTTTTAAAATTTTATTTCCTTTAGAATCTTATGTAAGTTTTAATTCAAACTACTTATATTATCGGAAAGATTTTTAAATATCTCTTCTCTGGTAATCTTTAATAAAACAAACCTTTCTATTTTGTCTGAAATCTAAAAACTCCGTCCCAATTTTCATTCGGTGGTTTAGAAGAATATAATTTGCAGCGTTTCAAATAAATCATAGAAATAAGATCTTTTGGTTCTTCTCGATAAAGTTGCCTAAAAATTTTAGCGGCTTCGTCAAACCTTCTGGATTTATATTCTAAAATTCCTTGAGATAACAATTCTGAAGTTTTCAACTTAAATTCTTTAATTGGTTCGGGATCAGATTCTATCACCTCGTAAATATCTACGGCTTGGTCCCTTTCTTTTAGAATGACAGAATCGATCATACGCATTCCCACTTCGCTCATTCTATGTAGCCTAAGATACGTATGATGAGAAATTAATATTCTACTTTTGTAAAGTGCTGTAAGAGATCTAAGTCCGTATGTAAGATCAACAGAGTCTCCAACTACAGTTGTATCTATCCTTCTTTCGCTTCCTACTGTTTCTAAGATTACAGAACCGGTATTGATTCCGATGCCGATTTCTAAATTCCAAAAAGATGGTATCAAAAAATTTTTTATCAATTTTCCGGATCGGACCGCATTTACCATTCTAATTGCCGATTCCACCGCATTGTCTGCGGAATTGAAATTTTCTTTTGCCGCTCTTTCATCGTAGTCTCCAAAAAGCGCAAGTATCTCATTTCCTATGTATTTATCCACAAAACCTGCGGTTTTGTAAACCAATCCTTCCATTTCACTTAGATAAGAATTTAAAAATGAGACCATTTGATTTGAAGGAATCGTTTTAAAAAGACTTGCAAAATTTCGAATATAAGAGGTCAAAACAGTCATCGACTTTTCTTTACTATCACCGATCGAAATCGATATAGGAGATTCTCTGTCTATAATTCTGATAAAATCCACAGGAACAAATCGATAAAAAGCCTCTTTTTGATCGGTAAGATATTTATTTAAAAGTTGTGCGTCTTTGTAAAGTTGAACGTATCTTAAAACCAGAATACTAGCGATTGAGACGATAAAAAATAAATAAACGAATTTAAAAAAAGTAGAATGAGACTTTTCGTTTTCAAGAACCGAATTGTATAATTCCCAAGTAGAAAAAAGAATACATATACAAATTCCCGCCAACATTTTACGTGCGTCTTGTTTCTTTTTTCTTACGGTTTGGATTGAAAAAAATAAAATATAAACCGAAAAACAAATCGTTGAAATTTGAGAAATTTTAAAGGTGATATGCACCCAAGAAAACGGAACGATTAAAAATGAAAAAAACAATCCGATCAAAAAAACTACGAAAAAAGAAGGGATCATATTTCCTTTTTCTTTTGGGGAAAAATAATCCTTTAAAAAATAATAGAACGAAGGAAAAATCAAAGTCAAAGAAGAATACTGTATCCTAAAAAAAAGAGAACTGTCTAATTCCGAATTCGGGTTTACGAATTTTTGAAAGATCAAATTAGAAGAAGAAAAAAAATAAACCGAAGAAAAAAACGAGAACAATCCAAAATAGAGATAATACAAATCCTTTCTTCGGATGAAGTAAAAATAAATATGATAAATTCCGAATATACTATAAATCCCATATAACAACAAATCTAAATATTCAGAAGTAGAGTCGTAAATCTGTTCTAAAGACGAAATTTTATATCCTTTTGAATGATAAAATCCGAAATGTTCATTTGAAATATAACGTGTAAAATCGGACTCACCGATCATATATATCAAAATCGTATTTTTTCCTTCTTTTAAAACCCCTGACGGGATCGGTAAAATCACGGACTTTAAGGACCTTCGAACCGAAGGGACCAAATCTCCAGCATCGGTTTGTTTTAGAAATTTTTCCTTTCGAATCGGTATTCCGTTGAGATAAAGTTCCCAATTTTCTCCTAGATCTGGGAAATAAATTGCGGTCGGTTGTTTTAGAAACGTTAGAAATATTGAATCCGAATGAATCGAAAATTCTACTTTTACAGTTAATTCGTGAAATCCGGATTGTTTCGGTATAGAAAAAAGAAAATTGAAATTAACTGGAAAGTGTGTAATTAACTTCCAATTTTTAAAATCTTTCGATTCTTTTTCCCTAGGGTTGGTTTCAATATTTAGTTTTTCTTTTTTGTTTTTTAGAAAAGATTTTTGAATATTTGATTTTTCTAATCTATCTTTTAAATGATTCCCCAAGCTAACGGTCCATTCCGCTTGTGTTATTAGGTCTAATTCTTGAAAACGATCGGAATCAGATCCACAGGAGCATAAAATCCAAAAGACTAATACGTATGCAAAAATTCTAATAATCCGGATCATTCAATCGAGTTCCATTCAAAAAATTTGAAGTGAAAAATGGTTTTTCAAAAATGAATCGATAAGATCACATAACGAGTTCGTCTTCACCGGCACGAGCCACGACGATTTCACCTGCATCTTCGAGTTTACGTATAATGTTAACGATTTTCTGTTGAGCGTCTTCCACGTCTTTAATTCGAATCGGACCCATAAAATCCATGTCTTCACGAAGTAAATTCGCCGCCCGTTTAGACATATTTTTAAAAATCTTTTCTTGAACTTCCGTATCAACCGATTTTAAAGCTTTTGCAAGATCCGAATTATCCACTTCTCGCATTACCTTTTGGATTGCTCTGTCGTCCAAAAGAACTATATCTTCAAATACGAACATTCTCTTTTTGATTTCTTCCGCAAGTTCAGGATCTTCTTCTTCCAGAGCTTCAATAATGGTCTTTTCCGTTCCTCGATCGACTAAATTCAAAATCTCAACTACGGAATCGATACCACCCGCAGAAGTATAATCTTCGGAAGCCAAAGTAGAAAGTTTTCTTTCCAAAACCCTTTCCACTTCTCGAAGTACGTCCGGACTGACCCGGTCCATTGTTGCAATTCGTTTTGCAACTTCCGCCTGAATGGTATGAGGTAAATTAGAAAGAATATTCGAAGCCTTTTGAGGATCCAAATAAGAAAGTATCAATGCGATCGTTTGAGGGTGTTCGTTTTGGATAAAGTTTAATAAATGTTGTGGGTCAGTTCTTCGGATAAAGTCAAACGGTCTGACTTGCAAAGAAGAAGTAAGTCGGTTGATAATATCAATCGCTTTTTGATTTCCGAGCGCCTTTTCCAAAAGGCCACGAGCAAAATCAATCCCTCCATTGGAGATGAATTCTTGAGCCATCATTAGCTCGTTGAATTCTACTAAAACTTTTTCTTTGTCTTCGGGAGTAATCTTATCGAGTCGTGCGATTTCAAACGTGATCTGTTCGATCTCGTCCTCTCGTAGGTGTTTGAAAATCTCAGAAGACACTTCACTTCCGACCGCGATTAGAAAAACAGCGGCTTTTTGTCTTCCGGTTAGGTTTGTTTTCTTATTCAACACGCCCGAAACTTCTCGTAAGAATCCTATCGGTTAAAATCACTCATTTCAACGAAAAGATTTTTAGGCTTAAGAAAGAAAATTCTCTTCTTTTGAGCGTTCCTTTCTAAGCAATTTTGCTAAGAAGTTGGAATCTTTTTCTTTTTCAATAATTGATAAGAGTAATAACGTGCTTATAATTTTATTGATTTCTACCGTTTAATTCATTTAGAAACTGTCCCAAAACCTTACCATCACAATCATCTTTGAATTCTCAACAAAAAGTATGAGTTCCTACAGAAACCATCAACATTGTGACTTACGACCCTTTAACATTGTAGTTTTTGTATGAGTTCCTATATTTTCAAAATTTACCAGTAAATATAGATTCGGACAGAGGAGTTCCCGCAAATTGCTGATACCTGTATAATAGATTCACTTGAAATTATGGATGAATCACCGCTTAGAAGCTAAATTTTCGATCACTTATTATACAATTCTTAGTAAATCCAAACAAATTTTTTGTTACTAGAAATTTCTGGTAGTAGTTCCTACATTTTCAAAAACCAACTGTAAAATCTGAATTTGTGGTAGTTCCCACATTTTAGGAATCGATCTGTAAAGTTCAGGTTTTAAATTTTTTCAAAATTCATATCGTAAACTTAGATCTAACAATCGAAATCGATTGTCTTAAAAAATATTTCGCAAATTAAAAATAAAATTAGCCTTAAGAACTTTTGTTTACCTTTGAAAAATAGATATATAATAATAAGAATCTTTCTGAATATGATTTATCATTTAAAAAAATATAATTCCAACAAATTTAGTAAATTTGAATAAAGGAAAACTTGACTCAAAATAAAAACGAAAAACCATCAGAATTGGAGAATAATCTTGAAACTGAAAGTTTACGAATATAAAAATTGTTCCACTTGTAGAAACGCACTCAAATTCCTTTCCGAAAAAAAAGTCGAATTAGAAATACTACCTATCCGAGAAACTCCTCCTAAAAAATCGGAACTTAAAACGATGCTTCAATACTTAGGCAATGAATCTAAAAAATTATTCAACACTTCCGGTAATGATTATAAAGAACTAGGTCTCAAGGATAAACTAGGTTCCTTATCTATCGAAGAACAATTGGATCTACTATCTAAAAATGGAAATTTAGTCAAACGGCCTTTTGTTCTAGGAGAAGGTTTCGGATTTGTAGGTTTTAAAGAAGAGGAATGGAAAAAGTGGATTTCATAGAAAATTATAATAACATCACCAATAATCCAATTCGTTTTGTAATTACCCAGATGAAAAGAATCTTATTTATATTACATATTAGCATTTTATTATTATCTTGTGTTTCTAGGCTCGGAAGACCTGAGTTACTTGGAACAATCGTTGACTATGATAAAAATCCAGTCGAAGGATGTGCAGTAGGAAAAACACTTACCGATAAAAATGGAAAATTCATACTTCCTGAAATTCGTTATTATGAATTTTTTTTTCAATTGGAAGCCCCACCACTTTATATATCAGAAATAATTAGAAAAGAAGGGTTTTATATAAAAGAAATTTATAGTTTTAATCCTCGCGGAGGAGGTGAAGGAGAAGGTTCTAAATGGGATTTAGGTGATATTTACTTAAAAAAAATGAATGCATCTATCAATATTAATAAATTATTAATAAGTACTTGGAAAGTAAGTACAAATAAAAAAATAGATACTCTTTACTTTGTAAAGTCTGACACAGTTTGCAATACAAGAGATTGTGAAAATTTTTATAGTAAATATTTACAATACACGGACAATTATTTCAGACCAAACAGCCTACCGGAAGGAATTCTCAAAAAATTTATAACCATAAACTTTAGTTCTGATGGTTTTTTTAAAGCTGAAAAAATTGTGAAATATTGGAATAAGAATGGATCTCATGACTCTAAATCAAGTGATACACTGAATACCATTGGAAAATGGCTAATTGATAAAGAATTAAAGATTCAATTACAAAGCGACTTTGAAGAATTAAACGGAAACTTCAGCTTAAGTGAATTAGAATATGAATTTTTAGAATTAAATAGAAAACAATAGAATTAGAATTTTATGATATAACTTTAAATAGAACAAGATCTAAATCATAAATCTACGGAAGTCCCAAATGTTCCGTTTACATCCGGTTCGACGAAAGTTTGAGGAGCCGAAGTATACCCACCCAATCCGTCCGATATATAAAGGTAAACGTTTCCTATATTTGTCCCGCCTACGGAGCTAGGGGCTCCCACAAGGACATCACTTAAACCGTCACCGTTAATATCTACCGAAGCGATTGAATTTCCCATATCTCCTAAATTCACGGGAACCGTTAGAAGATTTAAAGGATTCACAGCTAAACCGATTGTATCACCCGTAGTTAAATGAGTAATCGCATAACCTTGGTTTGGAAGTGTAGAAGTGTAAGAATAACCTCCGGTAAGAAGATCTAAAAATCCGTCACCGTTTACGTCTCCAGTTGCCACAGAAGTTCCGGTTTGTGACCCGGCCAATCCTGAAATGGGACCGTTGGCGGTATTTGCAAGAATTCCTAAATTAGATAAATATAAATGTACTCTTCCGCCACCGCCCGATTCTTGATAAGCTCCCACAAATAAATCCGCAAAACCATCCCGGTTTATATCGGTAGCAATTGCTGAATTTGCATACCATTCGTTTGCAGCCGATCCTGTTATCGTTTGAGAATAAGCTGCAAAAGCTCCCGCCGCTTGCGCAAGATAAACAAAAGAAGCGCCGATCTGTCCAGAACCTACCGCTCCTATAATCGCATCTGATCTACCGTCTCCATTAATATCGCCTAACGTAATGGCATATCCGTAAAATGTGGTACTACCTGCGTTTCCAGGATTGTTCAATTGTTGACCAAATGTAACACCTTGTCCTACAGCCCCATTCGAAAAATAAGAATAAACTCGACCAATATTCCCTACGTCATAAGGAGCACCAACCAAAACGTCCGAAAACCCGTCTCCGTTTATATCTCCTACATCCACATTCAATAAACCACCAACACCAATAGGAATATAATTAATTGCCGTTGTAGAAAGTCCGCTGGTTGATCCTAAATAAATTGCGAATGTATTTGTTGCACTTCCTACAACCGCATCGGCGTATCCATCTCCATCGATGTCGCCTAACTTAACGGAATAACCGAAACCGCCTGCTCCATTTAATAAAGTGATCGGAACTAAATTTAAACCCCTTGCTTTTCCAAGAGAAAGATAAGCCCTAACTCGGTTTGCAACTTGAGAACCAATCAACGCATCCGGATAACCGTCGCCGTTAATATCTTTGTTCGAACCTTTTTGAACCGTGATAGTAATCGGAACAGAATTTGATTCTTTAGAAGTGGATCGAACCGAAATTGTATGTAAACTCCAGTCTTTCCAAATTCCGTTTGAAGGAACTGTAGTAGAAACACCTGCGGCAGGAAGTTGAAACTTCCACTGATTGCCAGAAATTTGAGCCTCCATAAACGGACCCGAATCTAAAGAAACCTGAACCCCGGAAACGGACTCATCCATTTCGCCGATTAAAAATCCTGTATTCAAAGTACTTTTCGATTTTATATTGAGAATCGTAGGTGGAGGCAATTGAACTGATGTGTGTATACCGCAAAAACTCGTTTTGCCGGAAGTTAAAATAAAGTTTAAGAACAAAGATTTATAAAAAAGAGAAGTACTCGTATCGCAAGGATTTTCCGTAGATTTTGCAGAACAATTTTGAAAGAGTAAAAATATATAAAGTAAAAATAAAAACCGTTTCATGACTCTTCTGAACATTTTTTCACATCTAAAAACAAAAGCTTAAAAGAAGAGACGAAACCGTATTTCATTTTAATTGGTTTTGAACGATGATTTTGGAAATTTATTTTTTTGAGGAACTAAACTTTCATAAAGTGGAAAATCAAATTTATGTTACTGAGTTCTATAAAATTGAGTACAGTAAATTTTTACTGCAAAATGCTGCGTACTTTATTATATAGTAGTTCTGAGTATAGTGTTTCTAACGTGAGTTCGTTGTAAGAAATTCATAATTCAATTTTCTGGAAAAGTTAGGGACTGAACTTTACGGATCGATCCCTAAAATTGCAGGAACTTATATCTTTAGAAAATTTCTCTCATTTTTCTACGATGAACTTACGTTATTTTTAAGAAGTTTTAAAAACAATTATAAAAATTTTAATCCGACATCGATTATAAAAGTTCAAAACCCTTACCTTCTCTTATGATTGTAATTTCATCTCCGGTTAGATCTAAAATTGTAGAAAGTTCCACTTTTAAAATTCCTCCGTCTACAATTCCTTCAACACGAGATCCGTATGTTTTTTCTAAAGAATCAACTTCGATGATAAATTCATCATTAGCAAAAACGGAGGTAGAAGTCAACGGATTGGGATGAATTTTCATTAACTCTTGTAAATAAATTGTATCTGGAATTCGAATTCCGATTTGTTTTTCTTTCTGATTGGAAAAAGAAACCCTTGGAAGATGTTTGTTAGCGCTCGTAATAAACGTAAAAGGACCGGGCGTGATTTTTTTCATCAATCGAAATGCATCGTTTGAAAGATGTTCTATGTAATTGGAGGCGACCGAAATACTCGAACACATCAAAGAAAGGGGCTGATTTTTAGGAATATTTTTTAGTTCATATAATTTTTCAACGCCCGGCTTGGATTGAGAATCCGCTACCAAGGCATAAACCGTATCCGTCGGAAATATATAAACTTTACCCTGAGACAACTGATCCGAAATCTGTTGTAATTTTCTTTTTTCAGGATTGATGGAATGAAGAGAAAGAATCATTAAAAGTTAGACTCTTAAAGTCCCGCGGTAATTCCTCCGTCTACTACAATTGTTTGCCCTGTTACATAAGAAGAAGCGTCACTGGCAAAAAAAATCGCGGCCCCAACTAAATCTTCCGGTTTTCCAAGCCTTCCCATCGGAATCGCATTGGTCATTTGTTCTAAAACGTCCGGTTTTTCCTTAATCATCTCCGTCATATCTGTATCGATAAAGCCAGGACAAATTGCATTCACTCGATAACCGGAACCAATCCATTCAACTGCAAGAGCGCGTGTCATATTGATCACAGCGCCTTTGGTTCCAGAATAAACGGAAGCCAATTTTGTTCCTCTCATTCCTAAAATAGATGCAATATTAATAATATTCCCGCCTCTTTTTTTATGAATCTTGTAATAAGCAGTACAGGTCCTAAATACTCCCGTAAAATTCGTCTGGATGATGGATTCAATTTCGTCTTCTTTGAGAAAAGCCGCAGGTTTATTAGAAGCAATTCCAGCATTATTTACAAGCACGTCTAACTTTCCATGTTCTTTGACAATAGATTCGATAATTGAAATCATTACATCCGGTCGACGAATATCGGCGGCAAAACCTTTAATTCCGGAACCGTCAAACTTTTTGATCGATTCTTGAGAAGAACCGGTTCCATAAACGATGGCTCCTGCGTTTCTAAAGCCTTCCGCAAAATATCTTCCAATTCCTCGAGTAGAACCGGTAACTAAAACCGTTTTATTTTTTACGTTGAATAAATCGTTCAATGGATCACTCCCGATTGTATTGTTGTTTTACCGGATAACAAGGACGAATATCTTCGATAGATTCCGATCCGTTTGTGATAGAAGGTTTTTTTCCTCGTTCCGTATCGAAAACACGAATCAGTTTACGTGGATCGATTCGAATATTTTTTCCGAAGTCTGCATTTGTGTCTTTTGATTTTTCTTTTTTAGTTTTTTTTTCGGAATACGGATCAAAAACTTCCGTGTCTTTTTCTTCCTTTTCGATCGTTAGATCATCCGTAAGAACTTCCCGATCGATATAATGAGTTCCATCCCTTTCATAAGTATTATGCAGAGGATCACAATCAAACATATCGATCTTAGCGACAACGTATTCGCAAAAAAGAAGATATTCTTTACAAAAATATTGAAGACTAGATTCTTTAATACGATCAAAACTACCTCTTCTGCAAGAAGGAAAAACCAAAAAAATTAAAAAACAAATCCAAAGTTTTTTGTAGAATATCTTAATATTCAAAAAATGATTCATAGAAACCTAAACCTTTGTTTTTTCTTCCTTTAACACATTCTAAAATTTTAAAGAACAAACCAATAATCTTTGAAATAATTTTTTATCAGAAAGATTAAACGATCGCAACAAAACGAAAATCTTTTATCAAACAAGAGATTTTTTTATTAGAATTGCTGAAAAATTTCATAGTTCAATTAACAAAACTACTTCAATCGACCACTTTCATGAAACAGAAAACAGATGGAGTATTCATTTTTTAACAACCATAAGTCCGACGTAAGAAAATCGGGGCGAATCCGGCTTGCCTGTGGCAAGCCGGACCGGGCTCTTTAGCTCCGGTAAATAAATTGCATGTAGAAAATGTAATGTAATGTTTCGTCTTTAGTTTCAATTTATTTACCCCGCATCGATCCCTTTCGCGTTATTCCAAATGATGTTAATATTAAGGTTTTATTTTGTTTTCAGCATTGATATTTTGTGCGGGATCTTGGTTTTTAACTTCATTCTCTTTTTTAGATTGGTTCTTTTCGGTAGAAATTCCCAACCTCCATTCGTAGGATTTTAAAGTTCTGGTTCTTTCTTTTTTTCGGATCGATTCTGCTTCCGTATTTAAACGTCCTTCCGCGTCGTCCCAATACAATAATTCTTCGGATTTTAAATAATCAGAATCCAGAATTTTATTTTTAGCAACCTTATCCGAAAGAGAAAGAACGGAATCCTCGTTTTTTCCGAGTAAAATTTTAGTTTGATAGAGCGAAAGAAGCGACTGTCTTTGATAATACAAAGCCGAAGTTTTATCTCCTTTTTCCAACTCTTGAACAGAAGCTTTGGATGTTTCCCCGAAGCGAGCATAATACTTTTCTAATACAGGTAAAATAGAACGATTTTTATTTTTTTCATCTAACCGAATCGCTACGATCAAAGGCGCCAGTTCTTGACTCAATTGAGTCGTTTTACTTTCATAGTCTTTTCGAATTGATTCTTCTAACGGAATGATCGATTTAATAATATTTTCAAACGCAGTTGTGGCGTTTCCGTATTCCGCCTTGATGTATAAAGTTTCGGCTTGTCCGTAATCGTTTGCAAGTTTATCTAATTCTTGTTTTTTACCAAAATTGAGAAGAGAAACTCGGATTCCTTTCAATCCAAGATATGCTTTTTTTCGAACCGATTCTAATTTACCTGTTTCTATCAATTCTCGATCGGATTGTGTTTTTTGTTTTTCTTTAGGATCTTTGGATTCATTTGGAACGGTTTGTGAAAAAACAGATACGTTCCAGATCAAAATCAAAACACAAAATATAAGTCCGATTTGATTCCGTTGAGTTAGTAGATTCTCTTTCATCTCTATCAATATCGGCAGGAAAACGAATGCAAAGCAAGGCTTTTCTTAGACTATGGATTTATGATCATACTTAGATCCAAATCTCCCCGTAGAAAACAAATTTTAGAATCTTTGGATCTTGATTTTAGAATCGAAGCGGAAGATATAGACGAAAGTTCTTTGAAAAACGAGCGTCCTTTAGAATATTTAAAAAGGATTTCATTATCTAAGTTAGGCACAAGATCCAAAAATGAACTTTTAATATCCTGCGACACGATCGTGGTCCAAGAAAATTCAATTTTACAAAAGCCAGAGAATTTTTTGCAAGCGACAGAAATGCTCGAGGGACTATCTGGAAAAACTCACATTGTATATTCTGGATTAGGAATTTATTATAAAGGATTGGAACAATTTGCATTCGATTCTTCTAAAGTTCATTTCCATATCTGGGACAACAAACAAATCAGAAAATACATCGAAAAATATTCTCCCTTTGACAAAGCGGGAAGTTACGGAGTTCAGGATTTAGAAGGTCCGGTTAAATCTTTCGAAGGATCTTATACAAATATATTAGGTTTTCCGATTCGAATGTTTTTTCAATACCACGAACTTTGGAAAAAATATCTAAAAGGAAATCAAGCGTAAAAATCGATTAGGCTTCCACGTGTAGTAGGTAAAGACTCGTTTGGCGGAGTAGAAAAATTTGTTCCACGAGCATTCGAATTAAAATCTTCACGACGAATCGGTTCCACAGCCTGCACTTTTCCTCCCATACGAGCAGGACTTACATACGTCAAAGACTCGTTCGGAAAAGAAATCCTCTGGACTCCGGAACTAATATTCATAATCTAATCTTCGGAGACTTTATTTTGTATCTTAAGGATTTGTTTTAAAAAAAGAGTCAATGAGTTTTGTTTAGGAAAATTTTAAGATAAAATTTGCGTGAGTTCCTATATTTTTCAAAAAAATTTAGATTTGTGCAGTAGTTCCCACAGATTAAGTTTCATTCAAATAATTTGCTGATTTTGAAACCATTTGTTAAATTTATAAATTGTGTGAGTTCCCACATTTTCGAGAAAAATTTAGACTCAACGGAGAAATTAACAAAATTCTAAAAGAAACTTATAAATTGAATTTTTAATTAGATGAAGATCGCAAAACGCCGATTTCATGCAGAAATTTAAAATCATTCTTTTTGAATTTAATAGAGATTTTTTAAAAACGATTCTTATGTTTTTTAAGAAAGAAACAAAATGATTACCCAATAAAAATAGAATGGCAACTAAAACCAAAGAATATAAAAATTCCATAGAATTCTTAAACGATTGGAATCAAAAATTACCTCAAATCGTTTTCGTAGCGGCTAAAGAATCTTATGAATTCGAAATTCTTGCAGAGAGATATAAGGACTCGATTCGAAAAACGGGAGAACCTTACGAAATTGTAATCTTTGTATCAGAGCCAGGGGACTTTGAAAGATTTCAATCCGAAGCGTTTAACTTGGATATGTTCTCCAATAGAAAATTATTTATCATTAAATCGGGGCTCGAATTTTTTAAACCTATATCCAGCGGAAAAGGAAAGAACAACGAATCCTTACAAAAACAATTTTCAAACTTTCCAGATTCAATCCAACTTTTGATCCATTACAATCACTGGGAAGTTCCGAATAAAGTACTTCAAATTTTCGGCGGAAAAGCGAACCTCATCAAAACTAAAAATTTTTATCCGAACGAAATCCGTGGCGGACTTTTACAAGCTTGTAAAGAAATCGGAGTTCAACTCGACGAAGATGCAATAGACGAATTTCTACATAAAATTCCTCCATCTATGGGAGCATATCTTCAATCCCTTTCCAAACTCAAACTTTATCTTTCGAAAAAAACTTTCAACAAACAAGATATAGAAGACGTTTTATTGTTCAGTGGAGAATTCAATTCTTCCGGTTTAGTGGATTTTTTTATGGAATCAGATCGGATTCGTTTTTTTAAGGAACTAAAAAAATTTCAAAGCGGAAAAGATTCTCTACTTTTATTTTTTTCAATTTTAAAAGAAAAAATCGACCAACTTCGAAAATACAAAATCATTTCCAAAAAATACGAAACTTCCCTTTCTGACGAAGAACTCTACGAGTTCCTGGGAATTCAATCTTATAGCCCTGCGAGAAAAAATTTCGTTCGTAACCGCCTTAAAAAAGAAGCGACTTTTTTTTCGGATAAGACAATCGGAGAACTTTATGATTTTATAATAGAGATGAATATTCGAATCAAGACCAACTCAGAAAAAGAAGAATCTCTATTTTATTTTAAACGTCGGATGGAAGATTTTTTCCTTCAACTTCGTCGGAAAGACCGAATTCTATAATCTTTCTGTAAATCGTTCTCTCTGAAATCCCAAGTATTTTAGCGGCCTTTTCCCGATTTCCATTTACAAGAATTAAATTCCTTTTGATAATCTCCCTTTCATAATCTCTTAAAGGAATTCCAGTTTTCACTTCGATAAATTTGGAATATACATACGAAGTTTCGAACATCTGAGGTGGAAGATGTTTTACGTCCAAAATACGCACCGCGAACAAGGAAATCATACTTTCCAGTAAATTTTTCAGTTGTCTGACATTTCCAGGAAAATCATAATTTAGTAAAATATGATATAATTTTTCACTTAACCGAATTTCTTTTCGTTTATATTTTTCGGAAAGAATTTCCAAAAAATGTTTAATCAAAAGAGGAATATCCTCTTTTCTCTCCCTGAGATCCGGAAGGTCCAATCTAAAATTAGAAATTTCGAAATAAAGAGATTCTAATATTTGACCGGCTTCTAATTTTTGTTTCCATTCTTTACCAGAAATAAAAATGAAACGAGAATTGTTTTGGTTTTCACGGATTCTTTTTAATAGATAAGCTTGGTTTTCTTTTGGAAAATTCGAAAAGTCTTTAAAAAGAAAATACGCATCATCTTTGACCGAAAGCTCCGATTCTAAACTTCTTTGATTTTCGTAATGATCAGAATCTATAATAAATACTTGTGGATTTTTACCGGACAAACTTGCAATTAAATTAGAAACAAACGTTTTACCACTACCCGGACCTCCGGTAACAAACAACGGTAGATTACTTTGGGACAAAGATTTTAGTCGATTGAATATCTTAATCGAATTCGAAGCGTTGCCTATAAAAATATGTTCTTCGGAATTCAATTGAAGAGTCCTTTGTAAAGATTATAACCCTTTGACCTGTAGAACTCTACCTCGGATTATACATTCAAAGGAACTTTTATTCGTATTCTGAAAGTAATTTCTTACTTGAATGGGAGTACATTCTAAAATCTGAGATGGAGAAATTTTATAGTTTTCCGTTAGATTGGCAACGTTCGTAACGCCGTCCACTGAATTTGCAGATGGAACATACGTTGTTTGATATTGAACCAGTTCATCCACTTGTGGTATTTTTATTCCCTGCGGAAGAAAAATCCAATAGGCTTTTTCACCCGATTTTACTAAAATTTCCGTTTCACCTCCTTCTCTAAACTCATCTTTTAATAAAACTCCGGAAAGTAAAAAGGTAAGATTTGTTTGTAAAACGTCAGAAGCAATAATTTTATCTGTAGTCAATTCAGAATATATTTCCATAAAATTCAAAGGATTGATTGATTCCGATTCTATATACTTTCCAGAATAAGAAACTTTATTAAGCAAAGATTCCTCTATGACTTGATTAGGAGATATTTCGGAATATGTAAAATAAATTTGTCTTCCCCTAAATATTAAGGTTTTTGAATCTTTAGTTGTACTGATTTTTCTGAAATACGTTATATCAAATAAATTTCCTTTGGGAAAAATTCCTTTATAATATCTTGTTTGAGACGTAGAAAAATACGAGGCCGTGAATAGTAAAACCCGATAACCGGAAGTTTGCAGATTTTGAATCGAAGACACTAAAGTAGGATTGGGGATTTTTCCTTTTGCGTTTGTAAGAATGATCACTTCTTGAGACTTAGAAACCGAACCAACTAACGAGCGCTTTATGTTAAGTAACGCCTCTGATAAATCGTCTAGACTAGATTTACCGAACGATTTTAGACTTCCAACCTGAGTTCTCAATTCCGCTAAAGAACCCGCTTTTGGAAGAATAGAAACCTTTCCTTCAGAAAAAGTTACGATTCTAATCCCCGTTAAAGAATCCCAAGAAGTATTTTTAACGAACCGAACCCATTCTTCTCTTTCTCTTTGAAAAGAAGGAGATAAATCGATTACAAAAATCAATTCTCTGGAACTTCTATTTGATACTGAAGAGGTGGTTTGCCTTTTTTTAAAAGGAATCCAGGGAAAAGAACGTTCCGTCATAGAACGCATTAAAATGAAAAGATCGGATTTTTCCGAAAGGTGAAATTCCTCCAATCGTCTTTGAGAACAATCGTATAAAATTCGATCCAAAGTAATCTTGTTTTGAAAGCCAAGTTCATCCCGAACCAAAAAATCCGTTGATAATTCAGAACAGATTTTGAAAAAATCTTCCTTTGCAAAGTGAGAGTTTTTGAATTTATTAAAAATTTCTTTATCTCTAACTTTTTCAGTGGTATCTACTTTCGCCCTTAGCAACAAGTTTGCATAAAACGCCCCAAATTTAGAAATTTCTTGGGATCTATCGTCAATTCTTTCTAAAGTTACAGGTAACCTTCCATCCATTTTTCCAGGAAGAAAAGTTATACTCGTAGAAAATATCGGGTGAGTCACCAAACAGAAGAAAAAAAATAAATTTCTCAACATGTAGAACTTAGTACGATCCAAATGAATTCTTAGTTTTAATATGGGAAATCTTAGATTCAAAGCAACTCATTAAAAAATGTGTTGCACAAACTCGGTAAAGTATTAGCTTTTTTCATTTAGTAGATCAAGGAGAAAATAATGATCAATAGACTTATAGCTCTATCTTTAGCAACAATGATTTTTGCAGCTTGTTCCAGTACTGACACAGGACAAAAAGATGCAACTACCGTAGGTGACGGTGGATGGACTTTTGAAGGATGGGGTGGACCTCCAGAGCAAAGAAACGACGGAAAAACACCAAGAGATACAAGCCCAAAAGACTGGTACTATATTAAATTTTCTTCCAGAGCATCCGCAAAAGCAGTTGCTAAGAAAAGTCAAGCGATGATGCAATCCACATGCCGCGAAGCTTCTAGACTTCAAGGCGCGTCTGATGTAGTAAAAAAGATGGTTGGAGAAACCGTAGAATCCGCATCTGGCGTTTCTGATGGTGAAGCTACTGCATCTGTAATCGTTTCTCAATCTCAAGGTGTTGTAAAAGGAGTTGGTGTTTACGAATGTAAAGCAACTGGTTCCGGATCCGATCCAAAAGACGTTTCTAAAGACAACTGGGAAGAATGTCAGTGTGTAATTTACGCAAAATTTCCAGGTGGTAAGGACGCTCTCGTAGCAAAAGCTCAAGAGGTTTCCAAACAATAATCCGCTTTATTGAAGAGCTACGATATGTTTATAAACCCCGCGTTTTCATGCGGGGTTTTTTATTTTGAAGTCTGTAACTTTTAAACCTATTCTTATATTCAAAAATTTTCATTTTGTTATCGTCTTTAATTTTTTGAGAGGCAGATTTCCATTTTTTAAATCAAAGTAAGTTCAGTGAAAATGATTCTATATTGCGTCTTGCACGATCATAGAGACGTTTTGTTGAGTTCAAAGAGTTGTTGTATTGAGTTTTTTTATTCGCCAAAATTATCTCCAAGTTAATAACAAATCCGGTAAAAATTGAATATTGAATGAATTCTAAAACAAAAACCCGTTTACCTACAAAATTGATTAGAATCATTTCCTAAATTAAAGTTATGAAGTAAAAATTTTGATAAAAATATGACTGTGCGTAAATTAGTTTTATTTGTTTCTTCATTTTTTTTACTGAGCTTTTTATCTCAGTGTACAACGTTATTACTTAGGGATTATCAAGAAAGTAGCAATATATATGGTTTTTATTATTATTTTTACGAAGAATTTAAAGATACCTCAGACAAACCTGGCACAACAATAGTAGAAAGTCCTAATGATTGGTTTGATTCAAATAAAATCTTTCACTACTGTGCAAATAATTCACTATCGTCTTTAGAGACGAATCTTGATGAAAACTATTCGTATGAAATACAACGTCGTAAAAAAGACGAAACTTGTAAAAAACTTTACAACTCTACAAAAAGTAATGTAGTAATTGAAGCAAATGGAAGTTTGTTACTCTTTGATTTAGGAACGAAAGTACACGTCACCTCCGGACATCATCAACATTCTCCTATATCTCAACTTGACCTTGTTATCTATAGAGGTCCTCTACTTCAAAAATCGATCCAAAACATAAAAGCTGCATGGATTTCTAAAGGTTCGATTTGTCTTGAAGATTCATCGAAAAAAATTGTATCATTAGATTGTTCTCATACGGAAGGTAATGGAGACTTTGAACGTAGAGTATGTATTCAAACATCTGCGGATTGTTCCCCAAAAAAAACACCGCTCTATCTATCTTCAATTCCTCGTTCTGCTCCTACTTACTTTCTAAAAGAAAGATGTTACGAAAAAGGAGATGGATGTAATAGTGTCTCGATTGCAGTATGGTTTCCAGAACAACACGTTTCTAATCAATCACAAATTGTAGAAATCGAAATAGGTAAATTTTCGGAACGAATGATTATCTCCAAAACGATCCCATACGTTATGAGTTATAGTTTATACCCGGTTACGATCGTCTGGGATGTAGTTACATTTCCTTTTCAAGTTGTATTGTATCTTCTTTTTTATAATGATTTCAACCCAACAGGTTACGTTCCTCCAGGAAGGAAATAATATGAACTTGAATTCGTTATAACACAAAAGGATCGATGTGAGGAACTTCAACAGAAAGTTCTTTCAAACTCAGAGTCTCGCTTCTATTAAAACTAAAGAAGATTATTGTATAACGTTTACTGCATACACTTTATTGACAGAGTTGAGAAACCCAGCTATCTGAGGCAAGTCTGGATTCTCTCTGACCTTTTTACAGAGGATTTGAAACTCAGCAAAACGCTTTTTACGAAAGCGTTTTAGGTCGTATTTGGTAATTTGCGAACTTTCAGCAGTTCTAATATCGTTAAATTTTTGTAGTAGTTCCCACATTGGAGGTTTTGGGATAAACTCTTAACAGAAAAAAGTGAAATTGCTGATAAAAAAGAGGATTTTCAAAAAACGCTCCGAAAAAAGAAATTAAGTTCTCGAAACGTTCTTTAGAATTTTATTAAAGAATTATTCCGAATTTTCCAGCAAGTGTGTTTATATCTGTATTAAACTCGTCCTGTTTGGCCGCCGCCTTTTTCAAAGATTCTGTTGCAACTTGAAGGATCTTATTCTTTTCCTCGTCGGAAACGGAGTTATACTTTGCAAGTTCTTGACTGGATTTTTTCAATAGTTTTACAGTTTCTCCAAGAAGAGGATCCTTGCTTAAAGAAGTCGATACTGTTTTGATCCAAACGTCATAATAATTATTCAACTTGTCTTCCGTCAAAATCGAATCATAACAACTGACTTTAGAGAATTCTTGGATCACTTCCTGTTCTAAACAATACATTCCTCTTTTCAACTTACCTTTCGTGTTAGCGGTAATCGTCGGTTTTATAAATGCATCATCCGCGTCGTTTAACACGAAGTATACGTTTTCAGAGAAATTTTTTGCAGGCGCAAAACCTTCTTTGTTTTCCACAGTTTTTACTTTGATATACGTTACAATAGAAGTTCCTTTTTTTGTGGTTACTTCCGCTTCAACGTTTTCTAAACCTGTTACTTCTTCCATTCCATAAACAAGACTGACTTGATCTTCCTTTTTATCAGAACCCGGAACTTTGTAAATCCATTGGTCAAAATTAGCATATCTGTTTCCTAAGATTTGCGCTTCTTGTTTTTTTTCTTCCTTTTTACATCCGATCATAATCAACAAAAGAAAAGAAAGAATTAAGAATAACTTAATTTGTTTCATACAGTGACTTCTCCGTTTCTCAAAGTTTTTAAGCCCGTGGAAAATTTAGTCAAGGATTAATGAAGGCAGTTACGAAAGTACTAACCCGATTCGACCGAGACTTCGCGATTCTAAAGCACGCAAAACACACGGAAAAATTGACACTATGCTTTGCTTGAAGTATCGCCTTTTGAAAAATGATGTTTAGAAAATTTCGTATAACGTTTTAAGATAACAAACATTCCAGGAGAACTGTTTTGGTACCTGTCTCTGTTAGGTGCATCCGCATTACAGTCATTAACGGCCGAATTTGGAGCGGAGAGCTTCAGCCGCAATTCTTGCTTCCGATTCAAAATTAATTTCCATTTCATGAATCTCCTTATCCTTTTCGATCAGTGCTTGGGGATTCCAAAGATTACGTTCATTCCCTACCGGAAGACGGTCGGTTTCGGAATCGATGCCTAAGAAAATTCGGAATAAGGGATCTTTGTCGCTCAACTCATTACCAAGCGCCATATGCGGCGTGAAGCTTCAATGACCGATAACCTTCTTTCGAGAAAATCATCCAAGCAAACGAGTTCTCACGCGTTGCAAGTAATCCTCATGCGATAGGTCGTGATGGTCGTCTCTCATTCAAAAAGCAAAACGTTTGGTGGTTTCAAAAGTAGGTACAGTGAATACGTTTCGTCTTTTATTCGAAAGCAAAAGATCTTCGAATCGATTCCATTCTCGAATTTCCAGCAAGTTCGATTTCCACTCGGAATCAAATTCCAAACCGTTTAAATATTTCACGAGATGCTTTCTAAATAAGATCAGTCCGAATTCTTCTCCATAATCCTCAATCATCCAACGTGCGTGTTGTAAAATTACATCTAAAATTTCAGACCAAGACAATTCTTCTTTTTTAACTCCGGAAAAAATCCAAGGATTTCCGATCGCGTTTCTACCGATCAAAACTCCGTCTAACAAGTATTTATCGATCTTAGAATTTGCCTCTTGAAAACTTTTAATATCTCCATTTCCAAAAATTGGAATTTTCCGATTTACCTTTACTTCTCCGATTGCATCCCAATCCGCAAATCCTGTATAAGCCATTTCTTTTGTACGACCGTGAACTGTAAGAGCGTCTACACCGGATTCCTCTAAAATTTTAGAAACCTCAAGATAGTTGCGAGAAGTTGCATCCCATCCGATCCGTATCTTTGCAGTGACGGGAACGTTTACTCGTTTTTTAATAGCCTCTATAATTTTTCCGGCTAACAGAGGTCTACGCAAAAGTCCTGCACCTGCACCTCTTAAAGAAACTTTACGAGTAGAACAACCCATATTTAAATCGATGATGTCCGGTTTTAATTCTTGAATGATCTCCGCTGCTTCTGCAATGATTTCCAACCGATTCCCGAAGATCTGAAAAGTAATCGGTCTTTCGTCAGGATCGAATCGAAACATCTTCAGAGCCTTAGGCGCTCGATGAACGAGTTCGTCTGTATTTACAAACTCTGTATAAGAAAAAGCAGCTCCAAATTTTCTACAAATTCTACGAGTAGGTGAATCTGAAATTCCAGCCATCGGAGAAAGAGAAATTTTCCCCGGAATCGTTACGTTTCCGACCCGGATCATAAAATCAATTTTCCCCTAGAACCGTAAAGTCTTGAACCTTATCGTTGTCTTTTAAATCTACAATACGAACACCCACAGCAGTTCTACCTAATTTAGAAATATCGAATGCGTTAATTCGGATCGTCATTCCCTGTCGAGTGATTAAAATGATTTCGTCTTCGTTTCCAACGGAACCGGTTCCAACGGAAAATCCGTTCTTTTCGGTTATCTTTAGATAGGCCATTCCTTTACCGCCCCTACCTTTTGCAGCAAACTCTTCAAAGCCAAGACGTTTTCCGTAACCTTCTTCCGAAACTACGAATATGTCTTCCCCTTCTTTATATTTACTAAGTCCTACAATCGAGTCGTCTTCCGCAAGTCTCATTCCGGTAACACCACTAGCGGTTCTTCCTTGGGCTCTAACGATATTACCTTCAATTCGAAGAGCTAATCCTTTTTTAGAAAAGATCATAACCTCGTCTTTATCTGTCATCGATTCTACTTTGATCAGCTCGTCTCCTTCTCTAAGTCCGATTGCGATGATTCCAGACTTTTTAACGTTTCCGAACTCTTTTAATTGAATTCGTTTAATAAATCCTTTCCTTGTTACCAAAAGAAGATCTTTATCCATATCTTCTTCTCTAAACGTAAAAACGGAAGAGATGTATTCGTCTTCCCTCAAATTGATGATTGCCTTGAGAGACTTTCCTCTGGCTTCTTTAGAAGCGATCGGTAATTCGTAGGCTTTCATCACATAAACTTTCCCTATATTAGAGAAAAACATAATATTATCATGAGTCATCGCGGCTTTCATGATTTTAATTACGTCGTCCCGTTTTTGAGAAAGGCCTTGAATTCCCTTACCGCCCCGTTTTTGTCTTTTAAAAGTATCTATCGGAAGACGTTTGATAAATTGATCATAAGTGATTTGAATTACAATTTCTTCATCCGCGATCAAATCCTCTGCGTTAAAAGAAGAACTTTCTATAGTTTCAATAGATATTTCTGTTTTTCTTTTATTCCCGTACTTATCTCCTACTTCTTGAAGTTCTGTACAAACAATTTCATTTACACGAGAAGGTTTTGCGAGAATGTCTTTCAGATCGATGATAAGTTTCCTCACCTCTTCCAATTCATCTATGATTTTCTGAACCTCAAGAGAAGTAAGTCTTTGTAATCTCATTTCTAAGATAGCATCCGATTGAACCTCGGATAAACTAAAACGAACCATTAATTGTTGTTTTGCTTCCGGAGGATTTTTAGAAGCACGAATTACTTTGATCACATCCTCTATATTTTCTAAAGCAATCTTCAGTCCTTCTAAAATATGAGCTCTTTTTTCCGCCTTATCTAAATCGAACTGAGTTCTTCTAACGATAACTTCTCTTCTATGAGCCGAGTAAGCAGTTAATATTTCCTTAATATTAAAAATTTTAGGTTTGTTATCTAAAATCGCTAGCATAGTGATTCC
Organism: Leptospira kirschneri serovar Cynopteri str. 3522 CT; assembly: GCF_000243695.2. Lineage (NCBI taxonomy): Bacteria > Pseudomonadati > Spirochaetota > Leptospiria > Leptospirales > Leptospiraceae > Leptospira > Leptospira kirschneri. The sequence continues at coordinate 126,165 of NZ_AHMN02000022.1, forward strand.
GTAACTTACCTGAAGCTGAGTCATTTTGTAGAGTTGATTTAGAATGACTTGAGCATTTGCATCTTTTTTAATATGAATTTCTACACGAATTCCTTTTCGATCCGAAAGATCTAGAATTTCCGAAATTCCTTCGATTTGTTTTTCGTTGACTAGATCTCCAATTTTTTCTAGAAGTACTTTTTTGTTTACCTGGTAAGGAATTTCTGTGACTACGATCACTTCTCTTCCGTTTTTCTTTTCTTCTATTTCCACTTTGGAACGAATTCGAATTGAACCTTTTCCGGTAGAATAGGCGGAGATCAGACCTTCTCCGCCGATGATAATTCCGGAAGTAGGAAAGTCCGGACCAGGTATAATTTTTAGAATTTCGGGAATTGTAATTTCTGGATTCCGAATGACCGCAATCACTGCATCAATCGTTTCTTTAAGATTGTGTGGAGGAATATTCGTCGCCATTCCCACTGCAATCCCGGAAGAACCATTTACAAGTAGGTTCGGAAAATTTGCAGGTAAAACGTCTGGTTGTTCTTTCGTATCATCATAGTTAGGCGAAAAGCTGACCGTTTCTTTTTCGATGTCGCGTAACAATTCTTCGGCAACTTTTTCTAGTCTTGCTTCCGTATATCGATAAGCCGCCGGATTATCACCGTCGATAGAACCGAAATTTCCTTGTCCGTCAATCAAAGGAACTCTTAAGGAAAACTCCTGAACCATTCTCACAAGCGCTTCGTAAACGGATGCGTCTCCGTGAGGATGGTAATTACCGATTACTTCCCCGACGATCTTAGCGCACTTAACATAAGGGCGATCGCTTCTCCATGCACGTTCGTTCATAGCATGAAGAATTCTTCTATGAACCGGTTTTAATCCGTCTCTTACATCCGGAAGGGCACGCCCGACAATCACAGACATAGCGTATCCTAAATACGCTTCTTTCATCTGGTCTTCGATTTCTACAGGAATGACTCTAACACCGTTTTTAAGAGCATCCGCGATATCTGGTTTTCCAGCAATATTATAGCTTAGGACTTTGGTTTCGTTTTCCATTTCTTGACTCATTTCAAAATCCCCTTTCGATCAAAGATCTAAGTTTGCTACCTTAGCCGCGTTTACTTCTATGAATTGTTTTCTAGGTTGAACTTCGTCACCCATAAGGACGTTAAACGTCTCTTCCGCTTCCACAAAATCATCCAATTTAACTTTTAATACAACTCTATTGGAAGGATCCATCGTAGTTTCCCAAAGTTGTTCCGGATTCATTTCTCCTAAACCTTTATATCTTTGAATTACCACTTTTTCCGCACCTACGTTCTTTAGTAATTCTTCCTTTTCTTTATCCGAATAAACGTAAGTAGAATTTTTACCGTGTTTAATCAGATATAAAGGAGGTTGCGCGACGTAAAGATAACCCCTTTCAATTACAGGACGCATATAACGAAAAAAGAATGTAAGAAGTAAAGTACGAATATGCGAACCGTCTATATCCGCATCGGTCATGATCATAATTTTATGATAACGGATTTTATCTACATTGAATTCATCTTCTCCGATTCCGGTCCCAAGAGCCGAAACCAAAACTCGGATCTCTTCACTAGAAAGAATTTTATCTAGTCTCGCTTTTTCAACGTTTAGAATTTTACCTTTCAAAGGAAGAATCGCCTGAGTATTTCTGTCCCTTCCTTGTTTTGCAGAACCGCCCGCAGAATCCCCCTCGACAAGATAAAGTTCGGAATGTGCCGGATCTTTTTCGGAACAATCTGCAAGTTTACCCGGAAGACCACCACCTTCTAAAACCGTTTTTCTTCGAGTAAGATCTCTAGCCTTACGGGCAGCTTCTCTTGCTTTAGCGGAAAGAATACATTTTTCTAATATCTTTTTTGTAATATTCGGATTCTCTTCAAAAAATAAAGTCAAACCTTCCGAACTTAAGGTCTGCATGATCCCTTTGATTTCCGCGTTCACTAATTTTTCTTTTGTCTGAGAATTAAACTGAGGTTGAGGAATTTTGATCGATATAACGGCCGTTAGTCCTTCTTTAACATCTTCTCCGGAAAGACCGGTCGGATGTTTTTTAGAAAGTGCAGAATCCTTTTTTAAAAAGTCGTTTAACGTTCTTGTAAGGGCAGCTCGAAAACCTTCTAGGTGTGTTCCGCCTAAGTTATTATTAATGTTGTTTGTAAAACAGAATATGTTTTCCGTATATGTTTCCGAATATTGGATCGAAATTTCAGCCAAAACGTCGTCTTTATTTCGCTCAAAGTGAATTACTTTGTGCATAGGATGTTTGTTCTCGTTGATATGTTCTACAAAAGAAACAATTCCACCGGAAAATTGAAATTCGTTTCGTAAAATATTCTCCTTTCCGCGTCGATGGTCTTCGACAACTAAAACCAAACCTTTATTCAAAAAAGCTAATTCTCTAAAACGTGCAGAAAGAACGTCAAATTGAAAGTCCACCGTGGTAAAAATGGTAGCGTCCGGTTTAAAACGAACAATAGTTCCTCTTTCTGAAGAATCTCCTTGAATTTGAACCGAAGAAACAGGAACGCCTTTTTCGTATTTTTGAGTGTAGATTTTTCCTTTTTGATGAACTTCAACTTCTAGATATTCGGAAAGGGCATTCACTACCGAAACCCCTACCCCGTGGAGACCACCAGAAACCTTGTAAGCATCATTTTCAAATTTACCACCCGCATGAAGAATGGTCATAACAACTTCGATTGTGGAAATTTTTTTGTCGGGATGAATATCAACTGGAATTCCTCTACCATTGTCTTTCACCTCAACGATGTTATCTGGTAAAATACTGATTTTAATTTCTGTACAATGACCAGCCATGGCCTCGTCAACCGAGTTATCCACGACCTCATAAACCATTTTATGAAGTCCGGTTTCGTCCTGAGTTCCGATATACATTCCCGGACGTTTTCTAACAGCTTCTAGACCTTCTAAAATTTTGATCTGACCGGCACTGTAGCTTGTTTCTTCTTGGCTCATATTTTTCGGACCTCAGGAATAGTTTTCCTGAAAACCATAGGGAGGCAAGGAAATTCATTGAATCTTTAAAGATATTGAAGAATCTCTAGGTAACGTTTTTTAATTTCGGGATCAGTTTCTTTTTCGAGAATTGCGATTAAATCTTCCTTGCCTTCTAAACCTTTTTTTTCTTTGGTCTCGTTGATTGCAGTAGAATAAGGAACGGTTAGTTTACCAATAGAAATCTCAATAGAACGAACGATTCCTTTTCCTAAAAATCGAGCGGACTCTCTAATAATACGATTTTGTAAAAAAAGTAATTCTTGTTTATAAGCGTTATGAGATACAATAATTCTAAGTTTACCAAATTGAATCGAATTGACTTCAGAATTAGAAGCGAATACAGGACCAACAATCTCTTTCCAACGGTTTTTAAGAGTATGAACGGAAATTTTCTCTTGTAGATTTTCTTCTGTAATTCCCATCTGATTTAGAATGGAACGGAATTCGGAAGTTTCGATCTTCTTAGATGAAATCAAATCGTCTTTCATTTTATAGATTCGACTATCCCTTGACGAATTAGGAAAATTTGTTTTTGGTCCTCAAGTTTACCGACATAATCTTGAATTCCTTCTAAATCTGTGGTGGTAAAAAAGGCCTGTCCCGCAGTTACTACAAGGTCTACAAAATATTCCCTTCTTTTTACGTCCAGCTCTCGAATGACATCATCAATCAGTAAAACGGGAATCGTGTTCAAAATATTTTTATAGTAGTTAAAAGTTGCTGCTTTTAAAGCAATTACAGTGCTTCTTTTTTGACCTTGAGAACCAAATTCTGTAATATCTCTCTGATCAATTCCAATAAAAAGATCGTCTCTATGAATTCCTACTGAAGTATAACCTAGTCTTAAATCCCTACTTAAGTTACGGTTGAGTTTTTCTAGAAATTCATCTTGGTCATTTACGTTGGGTTTATAAACTAATTCAAGTCCGTCCTTTCCTCCGCTTAGTTTATCCAAATTAATTTTATAAAAAGAGTTTAATTCCAGAATAATTTCTTTTCTTTTGTTGAGTATAAAGATCCCTTTTTCTATGATTTTTTTGTCCCAAATAGAAAGGTGAGAAACGTCCGGATTTCCGCTTTTTAAAAGTGCATTTCTATGTTTTAGAATTTTATTATATTCCAATAAATATTCGAGGTAAGAAGGATCAAAGGAAGAAATAAAAGCGTCTATAAACTTTCTTCTTTCTGCAGGACCACCTTCTATAATTTTTAAATCCATCGGAGTTAATAAAACGGTGATAAACTTGCCGATTAGATCTGTTCTTCTTTTGACTTCTTCTTGATTGAATTTTAATTTTCTTTTAACGGTCGGTTTAGAGGTAAATCCGATTTCTAAAACAGATTCTTTTAGATTTTCTTTAATTCTTCCTCTGAGAAAATAATTTTCAGAACCCCATCGAACAAGGTTTGAATCTTCGGATTCGCGGAAACTTTTTAACCAAGACAATATACAAATCGCTTCTAAAAGATTGGTTTTGCCTTCTCCATTATCTCCGACAAAAAAAATAAGCCTGGAATCAAAGTCTAGGCTTAGTTCTTGGTGGTTTCTAAAATTTTGAATGGTAAGATGTTTCAAAAACATTATAATATATAACCAAAAGACTATTTGACACTTTAAAAGAAATATTTAAAAATCTTAATATATCGTAAATTCGGTGTAAGAAAATCGGACAAATCCAGCTTACCAAAGGCAAGCCCGGACCGGACTTTCAGCTCTGGTTAATAAATTATATGCAGAAAACAGGATACAACAATATACTTTAATTTCAATATAAAACGCGACGCTGAATTTGAGAGAGCGTTTTGCTAAGTTCCCTTGCATCAATCCCTTTCGCGCTAATATAATAAAGCAGCTTTTGCAAAGCATGTCTTTTTTAAATTTATAGACTCTTTAACAAACTTTATTATTAAAACGATGCGAATTTCTATTTTTTTTGATTTCATTCTTTAAAACGATATATCATCAGTCTTTTTTATTCAGAATCATATAACAGAGTATTTTGTATTTAAACAATGTTTTACAAAAAAAATCATGATACTTAATTTTATAGAACTCAGTAAAACGAAACTTTATAAAAAACTACACTAAAACAGAAACAAATTCTTGCAGTTTAATTTTTTTGATAAAATACAATTAGATTTTTTGAACGTATTCTAAATTTAAAAATGAAAATCCTAAAATCAAACTTAATTATAAAAACTTTATTTTTATAATCAACGCTATATCAGAAAATTCTTATAATTTCATAGGCATAATCACAGAAATAAATTCAGGATCAGAAGGATCTTTAAAAATAACGGGAGAATTTGCATCTGAAAATTCTATTTTAACTTCGTTATCATCGATCGATCTAAAAATATCCATAAGATATTCACCTTTGAATGCAATTGTAACTTCATCTCCGGAATATTCAATTGGTTTGTTGATACTTGCTTCCGAAGCGCCGAGAGTTTGGGCGAATAAGTTTAAATTATTTTTACTGAATGTAAGTCTTACTTGTCTGGAAGGTTCTTCTGCAGCGGTTAAGACTTGTCGTAGAGAAACTTGAAATTCTTCTTTAGAAATGTTCGTAGAAAATTTAGTATTATTAGGAATGACTTGTTCGTAGTTCGGAAAATTACCTTCGATCAATTTACATAAAAGTTCAATGTTGTTTGCAGACGCATAAATTTGGCCGTCTATTAAACCTATATTTCCAATTTCAGAAGTTGCAATCATTTTAGAAATTTCCCGAATTGCTTTTGCAGGAACGATAATAGAATCTTTAAATTGCAATGGAGAAGGAAGAGTTCTTTCAATTTTGCAAAGTCTTCTTCCATCCGTTCCGACAAAAATTAGTTTATTTCCGTTAGGAATCATATAAAGACCATTGAATATAAACCTCTGATCCTCATGTGCAATTGCATAAGAAGTTTTACGAATCATGTCGTTTATCAAAGTGCTGGGGAAAGAAGATACTTGTGAAGAATCGATTTTTGAAATCGTCTTAATTTCATCTGCATCCATTCCGCTAATCTTGGATTTATAATCGTTTTTACCAGAAGCATCTGTAATGTAAACGATCGAAGAATTACTATCCGATTCTTCTAAAGACAAATTTGTATCTTCAAAATGAATTGTTTTGAAAAAACTAGAAAGCTGTTTTGCAGGTAACGAAACATTTCCTTCTTGAGTTACGTCGGCAGGTACAGAAGTTTTGATTGAAATTTCAAGGTCGGTGGCAGAGAGAAAGGTTTCCTTTCCTTCGGCTTCTATTTTAAGATTTGATAATATAGATTTAATCTCTCTTGTAGTAATTACACCTTCTACGGCGTGAATCGCTTTTAAAAATTCAGACGTATTAACTTTAATTTTCAATTTTTTTCTCCTAGTTTCTTTTTAATTGAATAAGTTCTTATTATTGTACAGTTGTAAGAGTAGTACCTGTAAATATGTACATAAAATTGTATTCTTTAAGAATACTGAAATATGTCTCATTTTTTTTGAAAAGAGAATTTTCTTTTCCGACATAATTCTAAGTCGATTTTTCATTTATAAGTGACAATAATCTTACATTATGTCTTGTTTACAGATTTATTTTATTTTTTAAACACTAAATATATATTTTATTAACAAGTTATATACATTGTTTTTGGATTCTAAAAAATTTATATGAATTTCAAATTCTTAGATTTTGTATGAGTTCCCACATTTTTAAATTTTAAAAATAGATTTATTGAAAAATTCCGTAGTTCAAATCAATAAAACTGTTTTAATCTACCATATCCATAAAATAGAAACTGATGGAGGGTTAATTTTTCAACAATTCTAATTTATACAGTTCAATTTTATAAGAATCGATAACAATCGCAGTAAATATTTCGTAAGTCCTACGATTAGGTTGGTAGATTATGATGATTGATGAAAGAACTTAGAAGTTGATAAAATCAAACAATAAATTTTTGAAAAATTAATTCTTTATCTGTTTCCGTTGTATTGAAATGGACAATTGAAAAGTTTCGTTAATTTTCAATATGGATTTTTTCAACAACTCTATTGTAGTTTATATTTAGAACTGATTCGCTCTATTAAAAAACGCATTTCTTTATTACTGGAAAGAAGTTCCTCGGTTTTTCTAACTCCGTGAATTACTGTAGTGTGTTGAGTTTGAAAAAGTCTTCCGACTTGGGACTTATTCACGTTAAACACATTGTGGAGTAAATAAAAACAAATATGACGTGGAATAATTAGTTCTTTCTTTCTACTCTTTCCCATAATTTCTGCGGCATTTAAATTGAATTCTTTTGCAACGGCTTCTATAATCCGATCATGAGAAAATTCTACATTCTTTTTACGATAAAGTCTGTTTTTTACGATTTCTTTTACTTTATCTAAATTTAAAAAAAGAAGAGAATATGATTTTTTATACAAATAAATGTCGTTAAGCGCACCTAAAAGAAGTCTTGTATCTTCTTCGATTTGATCTGCTAAAAAATCCAATATGTCTTCGCTTAAACCCAAATCCATAATCTTAGAATGATGAGTTACAATTCCTTTTCTAATTTCCCTATCTGGATATTGAATATCCGCTTGAACACCCGTAACAAATCTAGACTTTAATCTTTCATGAATCGTAAGTTCCGAACTAGGACGATCCGAAGCGATTACGATTTGTCTTTTTCTTTCGAATAAAAAGTTAAATAGTGCAAAAAACTCGTCTTGAGTTTTTTCAGCATTTGTAGAAAGAAGTTGAATATCATCTACGATAAGACAATTATAAGATTGATATTTAATCTTAAAACTTTCGATAAGTTCTCTGGATTGAAGTGCAAAACGAAACTCGTTCATAAAAGAAGAAATGTCTACATAACATACCGTTTTCCATGGATCTTTTTTGGTGAGCTCCGATCCAATTGCATGAAGTAAATGAGTTTTCCCTACTCCTACACTTCCAAATATATACAAAGGATTGATTTCTGCGGGCTTTCGAACACATTCTTTTGCGGCTGTATATGCCAAACGATTACAATCGCCTACGATAAAAGTTTCAAACGTATAATCCGGGTTAAACTGAAAATCTTTTTGATCAAAGGATTTTTCAAGAATCGATTGAAGAGGAGAAGTTGCTTTTGTTTCGATTAAGATTTCCACTGGAATCTTATCACCACAAGTTTCTAAAATTGCGTTTTCAATAATACTTTGGTATTTTCTTTCTACGTGCGTTTTGATTGTAGCGGATGGAGCTATGATTGTACATTTTTCAGAGTTAATGGTTTCTAACTTTAGAGTATCAATGAACCTTTCATAATATTGCGGAGATATTTTTTTGGACACTTCCTCCAAAATTTTATTCCAAACTAGGTTCAATTTTTCCTCCAAAAACAATGAACTCTCTTAAAGAAGAGATTTTATACAGGTTCGAATTGAAAAAATTTTTTCAATTCGATTGAATTAATGATCTTTCATTTATAGTATTCCAAAATTTTGAAAGAAGTCGGTTAAAACAACTGTCGGTGGATTTTTATCAAAACGTAGTAGCTCCGAAAAACTAAGTTTTTTATGTGGTTATACTTTTTCGGATAACTTTTGACTCTTAAATTTCTGTGTAAATTCCTACATTTGACAGACTTTTCAATTCTAGAATTCAATGAATGAGAATACAGTATTTTTAAAAGAAGTCTTGTACTCAAATGAAAATTCCGGAATCAGAACCTTTCACTGAAAAAAGAATCTGTTTATGTTTTGAATAATTAATTATGTCGCAATTATTCAATAGATCGCTTTTTTATTTTGGTTAACGTAGATGAGATAATCGTAGAGTAATATATATTCGAAATTTTGAATATATTCTAAATAGAAAGTTTAAAAAATAATCTTGAGAGAGCAATTGAATCGATTCCGATTATTTTTTTATGAAGTTCCGCTTTAAATTGAAAGATGGCTTCTAACTTTGAGAGATTACTTTCGTAATTGGTTCTTGTGTATTCGTACATTAATATGAGACTTACAAGTTCTAAAAATTCTTTATAAGAAAAATTTTCCTTCCATTCGGGATGTTCATCCTTGTAGGAAAGAATCCACGATTCCAATTTTAAAAGATCTAACCCGGTTTCTAATCGATCTTTTATTTTTTCTTGAACCAAATCTAACACTTCTTTGGGACATTCGGACGATATAAGACTTCCGCCCTGGAATGGAAGTGTAGAAAAACCTAAACTTGTATTTATTTTTCTAAGGTCTTTTTGATTGAGATATTGAAAAGGAACACAAATGGCTCTACTTACGATCGTTTCTTTGAGTTTATCTAAATTGTTTACGATAAAAATAAATCTAGAAAAAGGGGGTGCTTCTTCTAACGATTTTAAAAGTGCTGTTTCTGCTTCATTCCCGATAAGAGAAGCGTCTGGAAAAACAATAAAACGAAAACGAGATAGATGAGGACGATAATTTAATCGAGAACGGATCAACCATCGGATTGAAAATTCTTCTGGGTTATCTTCACTTCCGATAGGAATAATCTTACCGCTTTCTTCTGGAAAACGAATATAATCCGGATGTGAATTGTTTATAAAAGATTTACAAGAAGCGCAAATTCCGCAGGAAGTTCCTTCAAAGCACAATACGTTTTTGATAAATCGTTCAGAGGCGGATTCTTTTCCTGTTCCGTCCGGCCCGTGGAAAATTAAAAGCGGCGGAATTGTTTCCGGTTTGGAAATATATCTTTTTAAAAAGGTAAGAGCAATTTCTTGTCCTAAGATTTCATCTAACTGAAACGATTTCATTCTTTTCTAATATACTGGAGTCAACCAATGTCTGTATTTTTCTTCTTTGTTGATCACTAGATTGAAGAATAAATTTTGAATCTTTTGAGTGATAGGACCAATGACCGAATTTCCGATTTTTCTATGATCGATTTCTGAAACCCAAGCAATTTGAACCCCGGTTCCGGAAAAGAAAACTTCGTCTGCAATATAAAGTTCACTTCTGGATATATCTCTTTCAATTACTTCGATTCCATTGTCTTTTGCTATTTGAAGTACACTTCTTCGAGTAATTCCTTCTAATAAAGAGGAGTTGATTCCAGGCGTGATAATTTTTCCATCTCGAACTAAAAAGATATTTTCAGCAGAACCTTCGCTTACAAATCCTCTCGAATCTAAAAAAATTGCTTCATCAAATCCATTTTGAACCGCTTCTGATTTTGCAAGAGCAGAGTTTACATATCCCCCGGATACTTTGGAAAGAGTTGGAATTACTGCATCGTCAAATCTTCTCCAACTAGACACCATCGTTTTTAATCCTCGTTTTGTATCCATATAATCGTTTAATTGTAGAATATAAATTGCAAGTTGAGTTGAAACGTCATGAAAATGAGGTGAAAGTTGTAACGCCGATGTATAAACAAAAGGACGGAGATAAATATTTTCTTTATAACCACACTGACGTATCAAGTCGATTGTTATGTCTCTCAATTCTTCTTTTGTCTTATCTAACTTCAACTGCATAATTCGAGTTGAGTTGATTAATCTTTGATAGTGGTCTAAGATACGAAATAAATAGACGTTATCCGTGTCTTTATCGTAGTAACCTCTTAGTCCACCAAAAACAGTAGTGCCATATTGAAGAGCATGAGTTTGGATGCTGATCTTTGCTTCGGATTCGGGAACGATTTTTCCTTCGAAATAGGATAGTTTCTTGATGGATTCTGCCATGGAACAGGAACCTGATAAGTGATATAATTCCATGAATCAATATGTCGGGTCTCTTGTCGATTCATCTTGCAATTGTAAGACTTAAACCTTGAGAAACATCTCATTCTAAAATTTATAATTAATTTTCAGGAAGTTGAATTTAAATGATCGAATCTAAGAACCAATCTTTTTTTCCGAATCGTTTTGACTGTATTGTAGTTGGAGCGGGGCACGCAGGTTCGGAGGCGGCTTATATCTCTTCTAAAGGTGGTGCGAAAACTCTTTTGATCACTATGAACTTAGATACGATCGGTCAGATGTCTTGTAATCCTGCGATTGGTGGAATTGCTAAAGGACATATGGTAAGAGAAGTAGATGCACTTGGCGGCATTATGGGTAAGGTGATTGATAACACTGGGATTCAATTTAAAATGCTTAACACTTCCAAAGGTCCAAGTGTTTGGGCGCCGCGTGCTCAGGCGGAAAAGAAAGAATATCAGTTGAAAGTAAAACATACTCTTGAAGCAGAAAAAAATCTTTCGATTCGTCAAGACACCGTTGAGGAATTGATCATCGAAAACGATCAAGTAATCGGAGTAAAAACAGGTCGCGGTTTTGAAATTTTTACGAATCACGTGATCTTAACTACGGGAACGTTTTTATCTTCTCTTGTTCACATCGGAACCTATCAAAATGAAAACGGAAGAATGTGTGAACCTACCGTCAAAGGTCTTTCTAAGTCTTTAGCAAAATATAATTTAAAGTTAGGAAGATTAAAGACAGGAACTCCGCCAAGGATTCATAAAAATTCTGTGGACTTGAGTGTGCTTACAATTCAGGAAGGAGATTTAAATCCTTCTCCATTTTCTTTTTCCACGAACAAGATCACTCGAAGACAAATTCCTTGTTACATCACTTATACAAATGAGCGCACTCATAAACTCATTCATGAAAATCTAAATTTATCTCCTATGTATTCTGGACAAATCCAAAGTACAGGTCCTCGTTATTGTCCTTCGATCGAAGATAAGGTGGTTCGATTTGCAGATCGTGAAAGACACCAAGTGTTTCTTGAACCGGAAGGATATGAAACTTCCGAAATTTATCTCAACGGAGTTTCCACAAGTCTTCCTGAAGAAGTTCAGTGGAAATTGGTAAGATCTCTGAAAGGTTTAGAAAATGCGGAGATCGTAAGACCCGGTTACGCGATCGAATATGACTATGTAGATCCGACAGAGTTGAAACCAACACTCGAAACAAAAAAAATCAAAGGTCTTTATCACGCGGGACAAATCAATGGAACCACAGGTTATGAAGAAGCTGCAGCTCAAGGTTTGGTTGCAGCTTATAGTGTTCTTCATTCTTTAAGAAATCTTACTCCACTGTTGTTCAAAAGAAGTGAATCTTATATTGGTGTTTTGGTTGATGACTTAGTTCACAAAGGTGTAGAAGATCCATATAGAATGTTTACTTCTCGTGCAGAACATAGGCTTCTTCTCAGACAAGATAACGCAGATCAAAGATTGATGGAATATGGATATAATCTTGGTCTTGTAGATCAGAATAGTTATGATTGTATGAAAGAGAAATATGAGAGAGTGAATTCGGTTCGAGAAAAAATTTATCAGATTCCGTTAAAACCTTCAGATGAATTTCAAAATCTTTTAGATCAAAAAGGAATCACAAACTATAAGTTTGGTATGAAGTTAGATTCTTTTTTAAAACGTCCAGAAATCAAAATTACAGACATTGAATTTATGATTTCTGAAATAAGTTCTTGGTCCGAAGCGGAGAAAAATATTCTCGAAATGGAAATTAAATATGAAGGTTATATCAAAAGAGAACTCGAAACAATCCAATGGAAAAGTCGATATTTAGATCTTCCAATTCCTGAAAATATAAACTATGAAACGATTACTGGTCTTAAAAAAGAAGCCATTCAAAAATTAAAAAGTCACAGACCGATGACTTTAGAAAAAGCGAGTCAAATTTCTGGTGTAGATCCAAGCGACGTAGATCTAATTCTTTATCATATCAAAGGAAAGAAAAAACAAGAAGCGGAAGCTTCTTAAGCGTTGTCGGTTTTACTATAAATGCTAGGGACTCCTAATTAACCTGAGCAAGAGCGTAAGAAAAAATTTTCTAAAAGTAGTAGTTCCTACAATTTTAGAATTTATTCGTAAAATTAACGTGAGTTCGATATAAGAAAACTAGGGCGAATCCGGCAGCCGACCAGGCTCAGCTCTGGTCAATCAATTGCATACAGGAAACATAATACAACAATCGTCTTTAGATTCAATTTAGAACGCGATCTGTCGAACGACCCATGGGGAGTGGTGAGACGCTGAGTTTCCAGAGCGACCCTTAGGGAGCGATGCATTGAGTTTTTGAGGAAAGCGTTCTGCTTTAGTTTCCCCGCATCGATCCCTTTCGCGTTCGGCCGAACTCACGTTAAAATTATAATTTGTGGTAGTTCCCACATTTAAAGAATAGATCTGTAAAATTCAGATTCCAACTTTTTTCAGAATCGAGAGTTCCTTACGCCGAACTTATATTAATTAAAATTCAAAGTTTTTCCTAAAGCTTGCGTTGGAGTTCCGACAAAGAACTAAATTTTATCCGTGTTTCACATGAAACGTTTTTAATAGCCGGAATTTCACCGAGCTTTTTAAAACTAGGAGTTCCTATAGATATGTAGTACTAGAAGTTCATGGATTTTCATGAAACCATGTTCAGAGTTTAGAAATGGTTGAGTTCCTACATTTTTAAGTTTTGAAACGGATTCATAGTCGTTATCTCTCAATATAATTAAAGTAAGTAATCCTGTTAATATCGGGAACTTTATACATAAAGAATCGTTGCGGATTTGTTTGAATCCGATCAAATAATCAAGGATTGATTTCAAAATAAAAAATAGATTCGAGTCGAAGAAAAAATATGGATCGTTTATTCAAAGAAGCATTAGAAAAAGAAGATCTCGACTAAGTCAAAAGTCTGCTCAAAGAAATAGGCGATAAATCTTAAAGATCGAAATGAAAACACTCCACTGATTTTTGCTGTCAAAACAACAATTTGGAAATGACTTCCCTACTCCTCGGACAAAATGCAAACCCGAATTCTAAAGGACTGGCCAATACATCTCCCTTGATTTACGCGATCAATGGAGACGAACCGAATTTTGAAATCGTAAAATTGCTGATCGATGCCGGAGCGGATGTGATCGCATCGGAGACCTCTAAGTTTTGCGATTCAAAATGGATTGTTCGAGATCGTTCAATTGCTGGTAGAAAGTGGTGCGGTAGTAGAACATCCGAACGCTCGTCCTCATCCTTCGTATCAAAATAGGATATCTTTTCTTAGCTGCGTGCGATGGTAGCGAACATACTGAATTTTTTTCTAAAGAAAGGTTTCGATTCTCACGTAAAAAATGAAAGAGGTGGAACAGGCCGCTGCACAAGGACTTTGGAATGTGTAAAATTATTAATAGAATCGAGAATAATCCGAACGTACAAGATAAGGATGGAGAGTGCAAAGGTGCTTCTCGAGAAACGATTGAAAAAACAAAAAGAAGATCCTAACGAAATCAATCATCAGATATTACAAATCAAGTATGTGTCTTAATCATAGAAAAGTAGAAGATGATTTTCTTGAATCTATGGAATTAAGAAATTACTGATTAGACAAGTCTCTCTTTATGAAAATAAATTTCGACTTGTAGATGAATGAAAACTGATTTTCTGAAAGTAAATGCGGCGATCCTCACGGATCATTCGGCAACTTTTGCATTTATTCAGAGAGAAAATCTATAGAAACTCCTACATTGGTTCAGCATTTTTGAATCATCCTTACCAAATTATCTGAATACTTTTAGGAAGAATTCGAAAACAAATTCGATATTACAAAAAATGTTTCTAAAATTTATGAATAGAAAAAAGAAAGTTTTAGAAGGTGGAAAACAAAGGCCGCACTCAAAAATGAAGACGGCTTTGTTGTATGGATTACTTATAAATTAATTCGTGGATTTTTTGAAGTTCCCATTTATTGTTTTGTTTCACGTGAAACGTAAAACTTTGAAGTAAATTATTGGAACTGTAATTCAATTGATTCTTTCTTTCCTGATTACCTTGAACGTTCAGTCGAGTCAGTAGTTTTCCTTTCTCATCATATTCAAATTTGGTGGAAGCGATTTGTTTTTTCTCTTCGTTATAAATATTCTGAATGAATGCTCTTGGATTCTTTTCGTCCTGAGTCAGGTTAAATATTTCGATCTCTTTAGAATCAGGCCAACTAGTCTGACCTGATTTTACAAAATTTTTGTCCCAAGAATTGATGTTTGATCTTAAAAGAAGTTTATTGTCCTTATCAAAAACTTCAACAAGATCAATTTCTCCTTTCGGATTGTATCTAAATGTTTTTGTTTCGAGTAGAATATGATCTTTATCAAAGAGTTCTTCTCGAACTACTTTTCCATCTTTATATTGAAAAATTGTAAAACCGTCCGTTTTTCCATCTGCATTTAAGTAGGATTCTTTAATGAGTTTTCCGGAAGAGTCGTATTCATAAAAAGCAGAATAGACGATTTTACCGTTTGCATTTTTGACGATTTCTTTTACAGGTCCGTTTGAATTGTTTCCAAAAATATATTTATCTATGTGAGACCATTTACCTGGAGTGATTCCTAAAATAATTTTAGGAAATAGAAGTAAAATTAAAATCCAATGGGGAATCAATCGAACCGTTATACTCTTTGAGTTGCGTGAATTGTTTTTGCTCGTTCTAAGAAGAAAAATATAAGATCTAGAAAAAATTGTAACTAAAACTTGGATCATATTACCTCTACTCTACTTTACAATCATCGGAAAACAATTGAAAAGGTTAACTAACTAGAATATGGAAAATCTTCCGATAGAAAAAAACTCGAGAGAAAATGTAAAAAAGATTTAGTAAAGACAGGTTTACAAAATTGGATCTTTAGTTCTGTACATGAAATTTACTTTGTCAGTTTATTTTACCGAGAAAATATAAATGTAGGAACCCCTACTTACGCGCCATATCAGAATTCCTTTCTAAAAAGAGATAAAGGTTTAGTTCGATAGGATAAAATACCTTATTTTTTATATAAAAACTTTTGTCCCAAAACCTGTCGAACGACCTAAAACGCTTTCGTAAAAAGCGTTTTGCTGAGTTCAGGAAGTGAGACGCTGAGTTACTTCGAACGATCCATAGAGTGAGACGGCTTGAGTTATTTCGAGCGCCCGTAAGAAGCCATAACCAACCCCACGGGTATTTAGATTTCAATATTAAATCTTGTGGGAATTACGACAAATTCTCTGTAAAACTGAGTTCCCACCCCACGACGCGATCCATAGAGAGCGTTGTGTTGAGTTTCCAACGCTTTCGCAAAAAGCGTTTGCTGAGTTCAATTTTGATTCTAAAATCTTATTCAACTTGTGGGTTGGTTATGGTAAGAAGCGAGACGCTTTAGTTTCTCGAACGGCCCCGATTGAGTTTCACAAAAATGTGGGAGCTACTACGAAAATTTAACAAGATTAAGACTGCTCGAAAGTTTGCAAAATGAGGCCTAATTTGTAGGAACTACTACAGTTTATTAAAAGTCTCTAAAGAATGATTGCGTAAAATTCTTTGAGATTTTTGGATAAATTCTAGAGGTCGATTTTGCAAAGATATAGAAGTTTCTCGAAAATTGCACCTAACACAGAATTGTTGGTCTTTTTGGAAAAGGATTGCATACTAAGTTTTTAAACAAGCTCAACATAGTATTATTTATGTATTCAAGTAATAATTGGGAGACTGACACAAATTGTAAAATTAGTCCTTTTCTCAAACTTATGCCAACTAACATGAGTTGATATACTAAATCTATTTTATAAAGAGCCGAGCTTAAAAGCTTAGAATGTGGAAACTAATATACGAACTTTAGAATCATGAATGGAAATGCCTTGAAAGTAAAATAGGGCGCAATATTTTCTTCCGCACTTAGGAGAATTAAAGATGAATTGGAAAAAAATCGTTTTCGGCTTTTTAGGAGTTTTGTTTTTACTCTATACGATTTTTGTTACAGAAGAAGGAATTCAATCGATAAACCCCAGCATAAAGTTTAAACGAGATTATGGAAAAATTGCCGAAGAGGCTTCGAAAGATTTACAAACGTATCTTAAAATTCAAACGATTCGAGGAAATGAAAAACAGGCGGTTTTATTTTTAAAAAGCCTTTTTGATAAACGAGGAATCAAAACTAGAATTTTTGAAGTTCCTGGAAAACCGGAAAGAGCGAGTATCATGGCGGAGATCAAAGGAACGGATCCACAGGGTGGTCTAATTCTTACCAATCATATCGACGTGGTAGAGGCTGATCCGAACGAATGGGACGAGGCGCCGTTTTCAGGTGTAAGAAAAGGAGATCGAATTTATGGAAGAGGCGCCATAGATATGAAAGGCCTGGGAATCATGGAGTTATATACTTTCTTTTTGATTCATGATTCTGGGATAAAGCTTAAGAAAAATCTAATGTATCTTGCGGTTGCGACGAAGAAAGTCGTTCGGAATTCGGGATGAGATTTTTAATCGCAAACCATAAGGAAATTTTTAACGGTTATGAGTTTGTCCACAACGAAGGAGGAATAGGAACCAAAGACGTAGTTGTAAAGGGAAGTAAAATCTTTAATATTCAACATGCAGAAAAAGGGATTATTTGGTTGGATCTGAAATCGGAAGATATTTCCGGACACGGAAGTACTCCACCGATACAATATGCGGCTTTAAATCTCATCGATTTTCTTAGCGAACTTAAGAAAATGAACGAGGTTGTTATTATCAAAGACGAGACTGCTTCATTCTTTTATCAAATGGGAGAAGTAAGTCCTTTCCCCAATTCATTCGTATTAAAGAGATCTCGGAATCCGTTATTAGGAATTATTCTGAATGGAGTGATTCGATCAAATAAACATCTAAGAGCGATGACTAGTAATACCGTAAGTATAACCGGAATTGATACTCATCAAGCAGGAATAAACGTAATCACTTCAAAGACGGAAGGGACGGTTGATATAAGAATTCTTCCTGGTTTTAGTGAAAACGAGATATTTGAAAAAATAAAAAAGCTCGCAGACAAGTATAGAGTGAAAGTCAGTGCTAGACATTTAGAACCAGGAACGATTTCACCAGTAGATTCAAAGTATTTTCAAATTTTATCCGGAGTCGTTCAACAAGTAGTTCCGGATGCAGTTGTAACTCCTTTTTTATCTCCTGGAACTACGGATTCATCTTATTTAAGAATGGCAGGTTTTAAATGTTACGGTTTGATTCCTGCGCTCATGACTTCGGAAGAAATAGACGGAATACATGGTAAAAATGAAAGTACTACGATTGAACATTTAAAAACAGGAATCGAAATTCTTCATAGAACGGTTTTAGAATTCAATAATTCTTCTAATTGAATTTTTAAAAGTTCAGAATAAAATTTTTTATATTATAAAACTTTTATAGAATGAATTTTTGAATTTTTCCCAAAATATTAAAAATGTGGATATCCTTACGAAATTCATTATTGGAAATTCTGTTCAAAGTCACAAAACGAGCTTAGGATAATAGAATTCCTAGGAACTCCAACAATTTCAAGTTAGGTGGAGGTAAGAGGTTTTATAAGAAAAACGCATAATGTGTTTTTTGATTCTTACTCTTCACACAATTCTTTCGCGGACTGGATTTTCTTGAAAATGAATATTTTATAAGAAACTGTTTCTTTGAAATAAGAAATCGAATATAAATCTTTTAGAATATTTCCAAATGTAAAAAGTGTTTTTCGATGCTATTGAAGTATTTCGTAATAGGCGGGTTCTTATTCTTATCTACAAGATTGAAATCAGAATAAATTTTAGGACTCTGAACTTTTGTGTCATTTTTTGTATATGATAACTTTTCGCAGAAAAATTGCTCTTCGGCCCTATTTGTTATTTTCTTTGAGAATCTTTTCCACCAATTCATTGGAAACGATGAATAATTTTTCAGGACTACGATTCGGTTTCATAGAAAAACGGGAAAAAACATAGCTTTGTTTTCCGGATTCGATACGATCTTTACAATCGTTTTCTAATTCGCTTAGCTTCTCTTTCCAAAAAGAAATCGGTTTATCATCGTATAGATAAGTATTTTCCTGGTGTTCGCTTAAATCTTTTAGGATAGATTTGACTGCAGATAACATTGCTTCGATGACAGCAACTTCGTCAGTTATGGAGGCTTGTAATTCTTCTCCAAACGTAAATGCCTCGTAATGCAACCTATCTTGAAGGTATTTATATAATTTTCGTAGACTAGGTTCCGTCGGTAAACGATCCAAAAACGATCTGAAATCGGAATCGTCCCAATAAATTTTAAAATGTTCGTCTTTCAAAGATAGATTTGCGTAGTCTTGATATTTTGCACTCCAAGCGATTGCTTTTTCAAGACAGTCGAGCATTTTTGTTTTATCTCCAGCAAGTGTATAAGCACGGGCTAAATTGTAAAATGCGCTGGAGTATTTTCTATCAATTGCAAGAGATTTATGTAAGTTTAAAAAAGCATTGTCCAAATCATTTTGGAAAAGGTAAGAAGATCCTATCAATAAATAAGCTATAGAAAAAAAGGGCTAGTCTGTAACACCTTTTGAGCCTGGTTTAAACTTCTGACAAAACGTTTTTCTTGAATTGCTTTTTCAGCTTCTTGACAAGGTTTTAGGGAATGATTGCTCCAGGGGTGGATTAAAACTTGTTCTACCAATTTAATCTTAGGTTCGGGTTGAAATCCTGGAGTTAATTGTTGAATTGATCAAAGTACATCAAACACACCGTTGTCATCGCCTCGATTATAAAGGTGGTACATTTTTTTAATTTGGTATTCGAGATTCTGCTTTTCGTTTATCAATGTATTGTTTTTTTATTTTAGTCTGGAATGCTTTCTCTTTTTAGATTTGAAACTTGAAATGGATAAAAGAAAAAATCAATGAAAAAAACGTTACAACCAGTATTCTATAATGGTAAATAACATGCAAGATCCGGAACAATTCTCGGTTGGTTTGATTTTAGAAAGATTAAAAGAACGATTTCCAATCGAAGCAAATGAAATCATTAATTTTTTTGATTGGGAATTAATTCTTAAATTCGTTTTATTTCTAAAAGAAAAGAATGAAATAGGAGGATTTTTTTCTAAAAGAGATTCGATGGAAATTTTGGATCGTCACGTGCTGGAATCCATCTATCACGTTTATACCATCACGAAAAAAATAGGATCTTGGAAAGGAATACAATTAGGAGACGCCGGAACTGGACCAGGAATTCCGGGATTTTTTTTTCGTTGTCTCAAAGAACATCCAATTGTCGTTTTAATTGATTCTCAAAAAAGAAAACTTTCACATACTGAAAATTTTGTTAGATCCAATCAAATTGGTAATGTGGAATTTCAATTTATTCGAACTGAAGAATCTAAATTACATCTTAATTATGTCACATCACGTGGTTTTATTCCTTATCCATATAGCGTAGAAGCGATTTGTAATCTTTTGAAGATAAATGGAACTTATGTCCCATTTTTAGGAAAACATGATATAGATCCAAAATTAGAAGAGAAAATTCTTTCCTATTCGGGTTTTAAATTAGAATTTTCAGAAGATTTAATTCCTCTTGAATTTTTAGGCATGCGACATATTAAATTCTTGAAAAAGGTTTCTAGCCCGAGGCATGGTTATCCAAGAGCTTGGAAGGAAATTAGCAAGGAGAGTAAGGGCGCAAATGGGAAAGATCGTATCGATTAGCAATCAAAAAGGTGGTGTCGGAAAAACGACAACTTCTATCAATCTCGCGGCCAATCTTGCTTCGATCGATAAAAAAGTTTTAATTATAGATATGGACCCGCAAGGAAATTCCGGTTCTGGTTTAGGACTTGAGATTCATAAAACTAATAAAACTTCATATGAGTTATTGTTAGGTGAAGCTTCCGTAAATGAGTGTATTCAAAGAACAAACGTTTCTAATCTTCATATCATTCCTTCCAACATCAATTTGAGCGGTGCAGAAGCGGATCTACTTGCGGAAGATCAAAGAGAATATAAACTTAAAAATGCGATTTCTAATCTTCGGACAGAATACGATTATATCTTAATCGATTGTCCGCCTTCATTAGGAATTTTAACAATCAACGCGTTATGCGCCGCGGATAGCGTGATGATTACTCTTCAAACGGAATACTTTGCTCTGGAAGGGTTGACTCAGTTGATGAAAATTATTTCTCTCGTTCAAAATCAACTCAATCCTTCTTTAGAATTAGAAGGAGTTCTTTTAACTATGTTTGATAAAAGAACCAATCTTGCAAATCAAGTTGCCGAAGACGTTAAGTCTTATTTCAAAGATAAAGTTTATACTACGATCATTCCTAGAAACGTGAAATTAAGCGAGGCCCCTTCTTTTGGACAAACAATTCTAAGTTACGATCCGGAAGGAGTAGGCGCTCAGAGTTATAGAAGTCTCGCTCTGGAAGTTGCAGGGAAGAATTAAAAATGGCGCTCAAACCCAAAGCCCTCGGAAGAGGTCTTGGAAATTTAATTCCAGTTAACGAAAGTAAAACCCCTATTGAATCTTCTTCGGAAGGTGCACTTCGGGAAATAAGGATTAGTGAAATTCGTCCAAATCCAGGACAACCTAGAAAAACTTTTTCGGAAGAATCTTTAAAGGAACTTTCGGAAACGATTAAGGCTCATGGAGTCATTCAACCGATCGTAGTAAAACAGTTAGACGTAGGTTATGAAATCATTTCTGGGGAACGTCGTTATCGGGCTTGTAAACTTGCTGGCTTTATTAAGATTCCTGCAATCGTCAAAAATGTTTCCGAAAATCAATCTATGGAAATGGCGATCATTGAAAACATTCAAAGAGAAGATCTAAATCCGATTGAAGAAGCGATCGCTTACAAAACTCTTTCTGAAAAATTAAACTTAAAGATCACAGATATCTCGGTTCGAGTTGGAAAAAATCGTTCTACAATTTCCAATTTAATTCGTCTTCTTCAACTTCCGGATGTAGTTCAGGATTTGATTAAAAACGGTAGAATTTCAGAAGGTCATGCAAGACCACTTTTGTCTTTAGCGGATCGAAAAAAAATAGAACAACTTGCTTATCAAATTGCGGAGAAAGGCTTAACTGCTAGACAGGTTGAAGAATTGGTTTCTAATATTTCGGAAGGACGTTCTTCTATTCCGGAGAAGAAAAAATCTCGTAAAGACGTAAACATAGTCGAACTAGAAAACAAATTTAGAAAAAAATATTCTATGAAAATTGAAATCGGTCACAATCAAAATTCCGGTAAAGGAAAGATGACAATTGCTTATCCAAGTCTTGAAGCAATGGAAAAGATTTTGAACGCTTTGGGTTTGTAAGAATGAAAGATTCTGAATTGGATGAAACAAAAATCATCTTATAGAAAGAGCGGATAAAGTTTTGCTGGATTATTTATTTCCTATTTTAAGTTTTATTGATTTGTTCAGCGATTGGAAGCCAGCTATTAGTTTTATACTCGCTTCTTTGATAGTGATTATCGTCCTACCTTTATATTTAAAATCGCCTTTGTTAAAAGAAAGGAAGATGGATTCCTTTTTTTATCATTGGCTTGATCTACTGATATTAATTTTAATTCCTTTGCTGTTGTATATTAAACTGACGGAAGAATATGACAACTATGATGAAGGTGGATCCATAATACTCGGTTTTGTTTTGAGTTTGATATTTATTTTCTACATAGAATTGACTTCGCGTTTTAAAAAGGTTCGGTTGTTTTATTTTTTTATCCTTGCTTGTAGTTGCGCTGCGTTGATCAGTTTTCTCTTTATATACCATTGAAATTGATTATTCTTTATAGAATTGATTACGCGTTTTAAAAAGCTCGGTCGTTTTATTTCTTTATTTTTATTCTTGCTTGTGCAACTTTAATCAGCTTTTATTTCCTACTCATAACTATATAATAAATTACTTAATATTTGCATGGAATCAGTGTTTTGTGTTAAAATTAACGGTACTCAATTTTATAAAGATCAGTAGTTGTTATTCTTGAATATCTAACAAAAGTCCTCTGATATCCGTTAGAGATTTTAGAAGTTTAAAAGCAGAGTTTCCTTCGTTCATAATCAGTTCTGCTAAGATCTGAATTTTTTCATCAATGATCTTAACAACGTGATAGATTTTTTTAGCTTCACCTTTCATCTTTCTAGAAAGTGTTTCTACTCTCATATTCTGGTCGATGACCGCTTTTATAATTGCTTGGATGTGTTTTTGATACGTTTCTAAGTTTTCGATCGAAGCAAGATCTAAAAATCTTTTTTCAATATCTGGAAGTTCTCTCCAAAGAGCGTTTAGATCTTTTGTGGTTTCCGATTTTGAAGGAACGATTTCTTCTAAAATATCTAAAAAAGAAGAAGAAATGTTTTCAGCGGCTTCGGCCTGGTTGAGCGAACTTCCTCCGCTTAAAGAAGAAACACCGTCTTTTTTACTTCTGGAAGCGTTCTTGGTTTCGGTTTCTTTTCGAGGAGGTTGGTAGGGCGGTATGAGTACTTTCAATGTGCAACTGGGTTGATTTTACAATTGCCTTCAAATTGTACTCCTTCTTCCATTACGATTCTAGGGGATACAATATCTCCTTTCATTCTACAGGAAGCAAGTAAAGTCACTCGTTCGCTCGCGTAAATATTCCCATTGATTTCACCGCCAGCGACTACAATTCGGGCTCTAATATCCGTATCGACGATTCCAGATTTACCGATTAGGACTTTTCCTTCTGTTTTTATAGAGCCTCGAAAAATTCCGTCGATTCTTAAAAGCCCGGTAAGTTTAAATTCTCCGCTGAATTCTGCGCCCTCACCTATGATGCTGTTTACGATTAAATGTTCTTCTGTGGTTGCCATTAGTCCTGAATCTGGTTGAGAAAAGCAAACGGATTGATCGCTCTTGTTCCAACATGAATTTCATAATGAAGCATATAATTCGGAGAAGCTTCGGTTTTACCTACAAATCCGATCACTTCAGTTTTAGAAACTTGTTGTCCTTGTTTTACTTTCAATCGGTCCATGTTCGAATAGATCGTTTTCCAT
>NZ_AHMN02000022.1:152500-190776 GCF_000243695.2 Leptospira kirschneri serovar Cynopteri str. 3522 CT
CCGATTTCTGTAACGGCGCATACTTCTTGTTTTAGAAGAGAAGCGGGATCTTACGGTAAAGATACGCGCGGATTGGTTCGGGTTCATCAGTTTCAGAAAGTTGAACTCGTAAAGTTTTGTAAACCTGAGGATTCGGAAGAAGAGCATAAAAAGATGCTTTCTCATGCAGAGAATATTCTAAAAAAATTAGAACTTCCATATCGGGTTATTATTCTTTGTTCGGGAGATATTTCCGCAAATTCTTCTATCACTTATGATATTGAAGTTTGGATGCCCGGTTTGGATCGATATATGGAAATTTCGTCCGTATCCAATTTTCGTGATTTTCAGGCGAGAAGAGGAAAGATTCGTTATAAATCCAAAGATGGCAAAAATCAGCTCGTACACACAATCAACGGTTCCGGTCTTGCGCTTGGTAGAACCTACGCTGCGATTTTGGAAAATTTTCAAAATGAAAATGGAACGGTTCGTATTCCAGAAGTTTTAAAATCTTATTTTTAAATCAATTAGAGTCATTGAAAAAATCTGTAATCTACAAACGATTTTATTCATTTGTTTTAATGAAAAAAGGCAGAAAAAATTAATTTTTTAACAATCTTATTTTAAGTTTTAGAAAATAATAATATTATTATGCGCTTTAAATCAGTTTGTTTTTAAATGTTTTTATAGAAGTTAAATTTTTTGCAAAAAAATAAAATGTAAAAATTCCATAGCGGAGATTGGCAAAACTGCCTCAATTCTCCATTTTAGTGCAATGGAAATAGATGGAGAATTAATTTTTCAACAATTCTATTATTTTTATACGTCCGAATAATAAACATATCATTTTTATTGTTTTTTAGAATTTTGAAATAAGTTTTCAATGTATTCTTCTGATAAAATAATGAAGCGGTAAAAAATTGGAGAATATAAATAGATTATACCCTAACTTTATAATAAAATTTTCCGAAAGTATTATTATGAACCTAAAAAATAAAAGTCATATTTTATCGAAAAAAACGATATTGATTTCATTATTAGTATATTTTATTTTTATAATTTCGTTTTTTTCTATATACTCTCAAAATTTGAGTATAAACCAAAACTCTAAAAATGTTAAACCGGAAAAGTTAAAAGGTTCTATCAATACGAGTCTCAATGAATTTGGGATCAGTCTTACCGATGACGGAAATATTTTGTATTTTTATTCTAAAAGACAAAATTCAAATTATACGGACATTTATAGATCGACTCGAATAAAGGACGAATGGACACAAGGAGAAGAAATTGAGGTTTTAAATTCAAATTTTGATGATCAAAGTCCTTTTATTTTAAATAGAGAAGAAGGAATTCTTTTTTCATCCAATAGAGATGGTGCGATCGAATTTCAATTTGCAAATGGAAAAATCGGAGTTTCTAGAGATATTTATTTTTCTAAAAAAATAAATTCTTCTTGGGCAAAACCGATTCCACTTCCTAGAACCGTTAATACGGAAGAGATCGAAGAAAATCCGTTTTTATTTAATAATAGATTGTATTTTACCCGTTACCCTTTTGGCCAAGTTTCAGAAGCGGATATTTTTGTTTCTGTTTATAAAAATAACACTTGGGAAAAGGCAATGAGTCTTCCTAATCCGATTAACACTGTTTATTCGGAAATTGCGGCCACGATTAGTAAAGACGGAAAGACGATTTATTTTTCTTCCAATCGTCCGGGAGGTTTTGGTGGTTATGATTTGTATAAGTCTACTTTACTTGAAAACGGAAATTATTCCGAACCGATTAATCTTGGACCTGAGATTAACACCACCGGAGATGAGGCTTTTTTTCTGGAAACAAACGATGGAAAAACATTCTATTTTTGTAGAAAAGACGGACGTGATTATGATATTTATTCCGTCGTTTCTAATCCGTTTCAAGAATTAGAAAAAGGAAAATCTATTTCTTTGGATAGTATCCATTTTTCCTTGGATTCTTATGAAATCCTAGAAAACTCTTTTTCAATTTTAGAAAGTTTGAATTCTTATCTTAAAGAAAATTTGAACGTAAAAATCAAAATCACCGGTCATACTGATCTTAATGGAGACGCCCAGGATAATCTTATTCTCAGCCGTAATCGCGCAAATGCGGTAAAGGATTATCTAGTTAAAAAAGGAATTGATTCTGAAAGAATTATCACAGATGGAAAAGGTAGTTCGGAGCCGATTGTTCCTCTAAAAAATCCAGAGACGGATTATAAAAATAGAAGAACCGAATTTCAACTCATCAGTCGTTAGAAATTACGATTTTGATTTAAAATGCTCTGGAAAAAAACAAGGAGCGACTTATTCTTTGTTTCATGTTCGAGAAGAATTTTTTTTGTCTACTTTTGATTTTTGTTTTTTCGAGCGGTTTATTTTCTCAGTCGGAATATTCCGGTTCCAGATTGGAGAAGATTCTTTCTAAAAAAGAACTTATAGTAGGCGTTAATAAACAATACGAACCGTTTTATATCGAAAATCCAAAAGATGGTTATCCAGGTATCGATGCGGAGTTGGCAAAACTCTATGCGGATTATCTTGGTGTTTCTTTAAAACTAATTCCGATGAAAACGTTTAGACAATTTTCCGAAGATATTCGAGTGGGTAAGATCGATCTTGCTTTGGCCGGGATTTCCACGGATTTAAATCGAGGTAAACAAGTTACTTTTTCGGATCCTTATCTTGTTACAACTCCGGCGGGACTTGTGAGTAAAAAAATTCTTCCTCCCGAGCCAGAAGGAAACATTGTCACTTCCAGAAGATTTATTAGTCTGAATGATCTTTTTACTCTAAGCGGATTGGTGAGTTTTTCTGTAAGATCCAATACTACCAATCATATTTATCTCCAAAAGAAATTTTCTAAACTTCCGATTTACAGTTATCTTTCGGATTCGATTGCGATCGATAATCTTATCAGTAATAATGTAACTTGTTTTGTCGCGGATAGTTTTTTCATTCTTACTTTACTTCAAAAAAATCCGTCTCTAAGAGCAAACTATCTTCCACTTTTAGGAACCGTTCAAGAGGAAAATATCAGCGCTGCTCTTCCACAGAACGATTTGATTTTTGCGGATAATTTAAATTTCTTTATTAAAGAATTGAAACGAACGGGTGTTTTAGACGATTTAAGAAACCGATATTTTAATCAGAACAACTGGGTAAAATGATCCGTGTCTGAAAACCTTTTAAAAAAGGCTTATCTATTTGTATTAGTTTTGTTTCCATCTTTACTTTTCTCTCAAGAGATTGAGGAAAAAACAAAACTTGATTTTCAAGGAAATTACAGAGTACGAGGATTTAATCTTGGAAGAGATATTTATACGTCTCGTCAAACTGCGGCGACTCCTTATGATAGAAACGCTTTTAAAACTGAAGAAGAACAAAAAAATCAAGCCGCTGCTGACACCGAGATCGCGGAAAGATTAAAAGGAAATCCTAGTACCCTATCTCCCCGCAAGGAAGACATTTCGTATTTCGATACGAGAATGACGGTCAACATGAACTTTAATACTTCAAAATATTTTGAAGCTCTTTGGGGTGTTCAAGTCGGCGATATTACTTTCGGAGGAAAAGGTTTTGGTCAAAATTCTACAACTGGTCCGGGACAAGGAGGCGAAGCGGGCTTTACTTCTCCCGTAAACATACAAACTACATTTTTATATTTGAATTTTAAACTTCCGGAAGATGCTTTTAGTTTGAGAGTTGGTCAACAACTTTTCTCTTCTCCGAGAGGGAGAGTTGTTCTTACCCCTGGAACGGGTGTTACAGTCAACAAAGACTTTCGTCTGTGGAATACTACAATTGAAGCGGGTTGGTTTGTGGCCAGACAAAACGCTCAACTTGATTTGGATAAGAATACATACGCAGATAAGAACTATGTTGGTACTAATATTTATTTTTACGAAATCAAAACCAGTTTTTTAAACAACGTAAAACACGAGCTCTATTCTTATTTTTTAGATGATACGATCAAATCTATAGACAAGGCGACTAACGCGAAAGGGACTGTGATCGCTTTGGATAGCGAAGTTGGGCAATTGTTCTGGCACGGACTTATGAACGAGATCAATCTTTCTAATTTTGGATTTGTAATTCATGGAATTTACAATCATGGAACCGTACGAACTTTGGATCCATACCGAGACGAAATCGGAAATGTTTTATACAATCGATACAGCAAACATACCATATCCGGTGGAATGGTCGATCTTCAGTTCTCTTATCGTTATAGTGAAAATCTTACCTTTAACTTAGTAGGTGTAGGTAGTACAGGTCGTCCCGGTTTTGATAAAGACGGAAACAGAGCGAACTTGAAAGGCGGAGGTTATAAAACTTTAATGCCTGGTTATTCCATATCAAACATAGCAAACGATTTTACGGGTGGTTATGCACTTTTTTCGGGAAAAGATTCAAGCGGTTTATATGAATATGGGATTAACAGTGATTTTGTAGTTTATGGTCCGTTGCTTTTGACTTTGGGTTATTACCGGTTGTACGGAACCAAGTCTCCTTTTATTGAAAATAATCGTTACTTCAATTATGAGAACGGATATAAAACGAGCGCTTTTTTTGGACACGAAGTTAATGTAAACTTAAGATGGAACGCATTTCGAGATATGCAAATTTTAATGAGATCCGGTTACTTTGTAGCCGGAGATGGTTTGAAAGCTTATTTAGATACCACTCAGGGAAAAATTCTCAGAGAATTTTTTGTAACCGCTGAACATAGATTTTAAATTTACTTGTTTGTCTTGAAGTTTTAAATACATAATAAATTTTGAATATTTCTTTCAATTTTATTTGAGAAAATGTTTTTAAAATATTTCGATTAAATTTTTATTACTCGGCCGTATAAAAATAACGGTCGATTTTACCCAGTTTCAAAAATTGTGTTTAACGCGAAGTTGTTGGCTTTTTTGGAGGAAATTTCACATTTTAACTTTTAAAGTTAGCTCGTTATATTATTGCTCGAATAACAATTAACGTGAATTTGGCGTAAAAAAGAATTTTTTAAAAGTAAGAGTTTCTACATTTTCAAAATGAACGAGAAGTTAAACTTTCAAATCCATTTAAAGTTGAAGACGAGAACGAATCGCTCTTCCCAAAGTATATTGATCTGCAAGTTCGATCGAACCACCTACTGTGATTCCGTAGGCGATTCTAGTTACGTTAACCGAAATAGGCTTCAATTGATTCGCTAAATAATCGGCTGTTGCATCTCCTTCCAGGGTCGGGTTAGTAGCGATCAAAACTTCTTTTACTTGTTCTGGTTCGATTCTTTCTAAAAGTTCTTTGATTCTAAGGTCTCTGGGACCGATTCCTTCTAAGGGAGAGATAACTCCGTTTAACACGTGATATTTGCCGTGAAATTCTCTTGTGTTTTCGATAAAAAAAATGTCTTCGGGTTGTTCTACTACACAAAAAGTATGGGAGTCTCTTTTTTCGGAAACACAGATTTCACAAATTTCAGTTTCTGCATAAGAACCACAACGTTTACAAAATTTGATTCTATTTTTTGTATCCGTAAGTTGGTGAACAAATTGGTTAAAAAGACCTTGTTCTAATCTTAAAAGATGAAAGCTGATTCTAAAAGCGCTTTTTCTTCCGATTCCTGGAAGAGAAGAGAGCGCTTCTATCATTTCATCGAGGAGATGATTACTCAAATTTTCCGCCGAACATTTTGGAAATTTCTGAAAAATCCAAACCGCCGGATGCTGATTGAAATTCGTATGCGGTGGCTTCTTTTGCTTTTTTGAGAGCGTCGTTTGTTGCGGCCATGACTAAGTCTTCCAACATTTTATTATCATCAGCGTCGAAGAGCTGTTTGTTGATAAATACATTTGTGATTTGACCTTCTCCGCTTGCCGTAACAGTCACCATCCCAGCGCCTGCGTCTCCAACAACTCGAATCAAAGCGATTCGTTTTTTTACTTCTTCCATCTTTTCACGGAAAGAGCCCATGTTGGAGAGAATCTCCGAAAAATTTTTTATCTTATCAAACATAATATTAAGAATCCAATCTAGGAATTTGGTTCGGGTCCACTTCCGTACCTAAAAACTTTTTTTTAATTTCAGTGCTCGTGTCAAACTTCCGAGAACTTGGTTCGATCGGTTTTGCATTTTCTAAATTAGAATCCTGTTGATTAGACTCAAACTGAGATTCTAAAATAACGTCCGAAGAAAGTTTATCTTTTTTTTTAGAAGTTTCCGATTGCGACGACGTATCTTTAAGTACAAAAGTAGTATTTTGATTCACATCTGATAAAACATTTTTGGAACCTTGTACCATAAGAATCAGATGGTTGATTTTATCGATTAAACCCGCCAAACTTGGATAAGTAAGTTCTTCTACGAGTTTTTTGATTTGAATCTCAGTGAAAACCTTGATTTCAAAAGAGTTTCTCAAACGAATCGTTTTAATTCTTTCATAGATTTCGAAAAGTTTTCCCGAAAGAAAATTCAATTTAGGAGAATCCACATTCTCAAAATCTGATTTCATTTTTACGAGATCTTCTTTTGGAAAATTAACGGACTCGGGATCTGCAAGAGAATCACGGATCAAATTGAGAGTATGAGTAAATTCTATGGAATCCCATAAGAATTTATAAATGTCCTGACCTTCTTGATAAAGGGATTCTATGATTTCTAAGGACTTAGAGTGATTGTCTGGATCGACTAAACTTTTGATAAACGAAGTTAAAAATTCGATTCCATGATAACCGATCATTTTACGAATAGCAGCGCCTAACAATCTTGAGTCGGTAAATATGATAGCTTGTTCCATAAAGGAAAGCATATCTCTTACGGAACCGTCTCCTTTTTTGGCGATCCAGAAAAGACCTTCTTGATCGTATTGAACGTTTTCAATTTTACAAAGTTTTTCGGAATAATCTTGCAAAACAGACAAAGGAACTTTTTTAAAAATAAAATCCTGACATCTAGAAAGAATTGTTTCTGGAATTTTATGAAATTCTGTAGTAGCTAAAACGAAAACGATATGAGCAGGAGGTTCTTCTAAGGTTTTTAAAAGTGCGTTAAACGATTGGTCCGTGAGCATGTGGACTTCATCTATGATATAAACCTTATATTTCCCGCCCATCGGAGCGAACTTCACGTTGTCTCTAAGTTCGCGGATGTTTTCAATTCCTCGATTACTTGCCGCGTCTATTTCTAAAACGTCGCTGGAAATTCCTCGAGTAATTTCTTTGCAAGAATTACATTCGTTGCAGGGTTCGTTATCGGTAGGATTTTGACAGTTTAAACGTTTTGCGAGAATTCTTGCAATTGTGGTTTTACCAACACCACGAGGGCCGAAGAATATATATGCGTGTCCGATTTTTCCGGATTTAAGAGCGTTTTGAAGAGCACCTATGGCAAGGTCTTGATGAATTACGTCCTGAAATTTTTGAGGACGATATTTTCGGGAAAGGACTTCGTGAGTTCCTGCCATAATATGAAATCGGAGAAGCCGGGATTCGAACCCGGGGTGCTTTTGGCACACATGCTTTCCAAGCATGCACAATAGACCACTCTGACACTTCTCCTGTAGCTTTCAGGAATTCCGTCGAAATGTTTTACGTCAATTGAATTTCTTTCTTCTGGCTTTGAAAAACGATTTGAAAGCATTTTTGGAAATTTCAGCTGGAATACAAAAGAGTTCCGGAAAAAAATTTCGGGAATAGATCATTTCTATACTCAGAGAAGAAATTCCTTCTCCTTGTTTTGCCGGTAAAAGATAAATCACTTTCGGAATTCTAGAAAGAAGAATAGTACCTGCACACATCAAACATGGTTCCAAAGATGTAATGAGCATACAATCCATAAGATAACGAGTTTTTAATTTTTCTTTTGCCTTTCGAATACAAAGAATCTCGCTATGAAA
The DNA here is from genome assembly GCF_000243695.2 of Leptospira kirschneri serovar Cynopteri str. 3522 CT. Lineage (NCBI taxonomy): Bacteria > Pseudomonadati > Spirochaetota > Leptospiria > Leptospirales > Leptospiraceae > Leptospira > Leptospira kirschneri. Next base: position 160,382 of record NZ_AHMN02000022.1, read on the forward strand.
ATAAGAGTCTGATTTTTTTTCTACTTCGTTGAAAGTTTCTGAGATCAACTCTTCTTTATGATAAATTCTAGTAAAGCTTGGAATCTCTTCATTTTCTTGTAAGACTAAATTCTCAAGTCTATTTAAGAAATCTGATAAAATCGTATTATCAATTTTAATGATTGAATCTTCTCTCGTGGATGGTTGGAAATTTATAGAATCTGATTTTATGTTTTTACTGATTAAGAATTCAGTTTTGACTTTTTTTTGATCCGAGCCTGATTTCTTTCCAGATGAATTCTGATTATTTGAAGATTTGCTCATGTAATTTTAATTTGTTATACGTGCAATTTATTGTAACTATAGTATTTAAAAAAATTCAAAATGATTTCTTTTAATGTTTCGAGACAGATTCTTAAATAGGACATAAAATCTGACTAAACTTTCAGTTCTTATCAACAGATTGATGAATGGAACTAAAAACAAAGTTTTTTAATATTTCAATTTATCATAGAACTAGAACGCGATCTGTCGAACGACTTGCAAAGCGTTCGTAGAAGCGACGGTTTTAGTTTGAAAGAGCTTCTGCTGAATTCTTTCGCATTAAAATAAAAATTTTACTCTAGGCTTATTATAAAATCTTAAATTGAAAAACATTACTTTAAAATAATGTTTCTTTTTATGGAGTTTTTAAATAAAATTTTTAGAAATTGTCAAAATCTTTTTGCTCTTGGCTCGCTTTTTAAATTTTAAATAAACTTGTTTTTAATCAATGCTACAAGTTTCAAATACTTAGATATAAATTTACATTATAGGTCATTCCGTAAACACCGTATAATAAATTTCCCCGGTCTAAAAAATTCCAAACCCTACTTGATTGTAGTCTTTTAAAAATACAGTTTTAAGTATTTTATAAAATTCTTAAATATAGAGCTTAACTTTTAACTTCGTTTTCGGCTTCTATAACTGCTTCTTTAATTTCATCATAAAGTTCTGGTGGAATTGCGATTCCTTTTTGAGTAGGTTTTTTTTCTCCGTCTTTATCCGTGTACCAAATCCTAAGATTGAGATATTTGGTTCCCTTATACTCGGATACTTCTACGCGAATCACTTCGCCTCGGCCTTTATCCACATCGCGAATCACACCCATTTATATTTCTCCTATTTAGGTCTAAACCGTCTCAGAGTTTAAATTTTTCACTGAGAAAAAACGGCACAATTTAAAAATTTAGACGTTAATACAATTTTACTCAGAACTATTTAACAGAACATTTAAATTTTACATTCAAATAGTTTTACAGTAAAAATTTAAAACACTCTATTTGTAAAAATCAATAATAGGTTGTTGAAAAATGAATTCTCCATCTTTTTCTATTTTATGGAAACGGTTGATTTGAAGCAGTTTTGTTAATTGCCACTTTTAACAACTCTAATAGCAATATAATTTTCATCTATTCGTTTTTTATGATGTTCTTTTCTGACTCTATTGTTAACTTCTAGAAAATTACATATCGTTAATTTTAATACGAATCCCTGGTTTTAAGTTCGATGTTTTAAATTATTTTATAGTTTCAAGTAAACTATTTATAATAGAACTTCTGAAATTCTATTTAGATTTTATTTTAAAGTTCATGTTACTCTAGCGCGAGTTTGGTAGAGGAATTAATTTTTCCATACTCACATTAAAATAAAAAAACCGAAGGTTATAAATTTCCTTCGGTTTTTGATGTAGATAAAAATTAAAGAAAATTAATATGTTTCTACAAACAGCTGATGGGCTCCTTCTAAATGATGTTTGAATTCTTCATAAGTTCCCGTGTTTCCTGAAATTTTTTGAATCTCTTCAATTACACCTTTTTCCATTCCCTTGGGTCCGCCACAGATATAAAAACGTCCGCCTCCATTTAAAATCTCTTTTACTGCTTCGGCTTGTTCGCGAACTCTGTGAGAAATATACATTCTTCCACCATCGAAAGGATTTTTTTCTTCTCTCGAAATTGCGGTTACTAATTTAAAATTTTTATGTTTAGATTCTAAACCTTTCAGATAATCTATCATTACTAGTTCATCAGAATAAGGTGCTCCATAAATGAGAGTGATATTCCCGGTAAATTTGATAAGTTTGTGTTCTAAAAGTTCTTCACTCATTCCGATAAAAGGAGCGATCCCAGTTCCAGTTGCAAGAAACATAATATCTCCGCTGAAATCTGTATTAGGGAGAAGAAATTTTTTTCCGGAAGGGCCAGTCATGGTTACTTCATCGCCCGGTTTTAGGTCGCACATATAATTGGAACAAACCCCTTTGAATTGGATGTTTCCATTTTCATCATATACATTGTCTCTTTTAATGATAAATTCTATGTTGTCCTCTTTCATTCCGAAAGAATAACTTGGAGAAGCGATGGAGTAAAGTCTTACGGTATATCCAACATCCGCTAAACCTTTTGCTTTTTTTTCGGGATCTTCTCCGGGAGGTATAACTCCTCCGCTTTGTCCGATTACGTATGGATAGGCAGAATGATCAATCGAAAGTATGATTCTATGAACGAGTGCTTCTCCTTCTTTTTTGGGTCTTTTTCCGGTTCCGGTTTCCGGAGTCAGTAGAACATTGCTGATTACTTTTGCTTTGTAGGGGTTGGATTTTTTGAATAAATTGATTTGAGGTTCTCTAGTCGGTTTCATGAGCGAATACAATTCCTAAAAATGAAGAGTTTTTCCAAATTTCCTACATAGTTTTCGGAGAGAGCATTTCGTCAAACGGGATATTTAGAGTGTATTCACGGTAAAGTTGTAGTTCTTATAACTTGATAACTTTTCAAGGAGATCATTCTCTTTTTTTGAATGACGATCTAACTTGCTCGTTTCTCCGTGTATCCACAAAATTAAACGAGGGAAATATGCCCCAAATTAAGCTATCAGAGTTAGCAGAACAAATCAACGGATCTAAAATTGCAAATACTCAAATTCCGGACGATGTGATAGTAGATAAAATTGTCACCCTATCTCCGGGAGAAAAAAATTCTTTAAGTTTTCTTTCTCATAAGAAAATGTTAAGCGAAGCCAAAAAAACTTTTTCCAGTGTGATACTAACCACCGAAGAATTTGCAAAAGAATTATCTATTCCTTGTCTTGTAGTTTCCAATCCGGAACTCAGCCTTGCAGAAATTTTAAATCTTCTTTATCCACCTTATGTTCCTTCGGGAAAAATTTCCTCCTCGGCTATCATCCATCCTACTGCAAAGTTAGGTGCCGGAGTAACCATCGGAGAGTTTGTAGTAGTTGGAGAAAATTCTGTAATTGGGGCAAACACTTATCTGGAAGACGGCGTTAAAATTTCTAGGAACGTAATCATCGGAGAAAATTCTCACATTGGTCCGAACTCTTCGATTCAATACGGGGTGATCATTGGAAAAAGGTTTATCTGTTCCGGAAATTGTTCGATTGGTGGAGACGGTTTTAAGTTTGTTACCGAAAAAGGTAAACATCATAAGATTCCTCAAGTAGGAGGAGTAAGAATCGGCGACGACGTGGAAATCGGTTCTTTATGTACGATTGATCGGGGTGGTTTGGAAGATACGATCATTGGAGACGGTTGCAAATTTGATAATATGGTTCACGTTGCACACAATTGTATCCTTGGAAAAAATATAATCATCGCGGGTCAAAGTGGTGTTGCGGGTAGTACTATTGTGGAAGACGATGTGATCATAGGCGGCGCTTGTGCTGTTTCGGATCATCTTCATGTTCCTGCAGGAACAATTCTTGCCGGAGGAAGTTCCTTGAGAAATTCTCCTAAGAAAAAGGAAATTTTTGTAGGTTGGGACTATGGTTTAACATTTGCTGAATTCCAAAAAGTTCGTGTGAATATTCATAATTTGGTGAATTTTCAGAAATGGGCCAAAAGAATCAAAGAACTGGAAAAACATGCTGGAATTAAAATTGAAGAAAAGGATTGAGCTTGACATTGCTTTAATTCGATAGACATTCTTTTCTTCACACACTTTTGGAGGATTCCCTTGTATTCCCGAGCAAACGAAGATAACCCGGAAAATAAACCGGATAAAATCTCCCGTAAGCCGGACTCTTCCCGAGATAAGAAAATAGGAAGGTTGTTGGAAACTCTCGCCGATAGCATTTTAGAAAACAATTTTACCAACATTGTTTTCTTAAATGAGATTCAAAATGATCGATCGGAAAGTCCGATTCAAAAATAAAATCCGATTCAAATCTATCTAAAATCGGTTCTGTTTCAAGAACCGATTTTTTGTTTTTGTTGAACTTACAGCGTGTCCCAAAACCTAATTTTACTTTAGCAAAAGGTCAAGCTGATAAATCAACGTCTCGCTTCTATCGGTGCTACGTTTTACTGCCTTCGATCACGCTCCGCTATCTCAGGCTATTTCGCTCCCTATGGGTCGCTCAATAGGTTCTTATTGTTCAACGCATAGAATCCCAAAGTTTATTGTTACAGTAGTAGAAGTAAATTTATGGACGTTATGCCAACAGGCTTCAGTTAAGAGAGAAATGGCGCTGCTTGTAGTGGCTTTTGCACTTCCAAATCTTCCCTCGTTACCGTTTCCTTCCCAACCGGATGTATCCGTTGTTAAACCAAATCTGGGAACATCGTGACACATTTCACCATAAGTAGCTACAGTTCTCCAATCACTGTATAAGCCTGTCCAAATGTATGCATTGAAAGATCCTTCGAATGAATTGGTTAGATTTCCTTTTGAAAAGTCAAATAGTCCTGTGGAATTAGTAGTCATTACTTTAGTGATTCCATCGGCTCTTCTATATTCCGTGTTTGGCTTAAAGACCCAATCGATTTGACCATCTCCTACATTTGGATTAACTGTGGCTTGTCTTCTAGTAGGAGCTACTAACATCGCTTTGTAAGGTCCAGTACCTGCAATGGATGTTGGAATATTTGCCTGACAATATGCGTCTGCGCCGCTAACTCCACCCCAGTCTCCGTTATGCGCTGTTGGAGTAACGAATAGGAATTTATAGTTTCTTTGCACCTTTTGACCTACGCATAAGATGCTTAAAGGAGCCGCAGGTCCTTGACTAGTAACTCCTGCGGTACTATCACAGGTTGCAAAATTGTCGAAGATCGAATGTGAGTTTATCATATTCGCAACTCCGAATGTACCTGCATAAACAATATTAGCGTATTCGCCAATGTCAAAATACCATCCTATACAATTTCCCTGGTCAGTTCTAACGTTAACACCACGAGTAGTCCAGTCCGGATTGAGTCCTGTCCAAATATTAACAAAGGTGGAGGTAAATGGGTTTGTTAAATTTTCGTTCGTAAAATCAAATAAACCAACGGAATTAGTAGTCATTACTTTTGTAACTCCGTCAGTTCTTCTATATTCTGTATTCGGTTTAAAAATCCAATCCTCTTGTCCGTCCCCGACATTCGGCGTAACGGTAGCTACTCTTTTATATAAATTCGTTCCTAAGTTATTTGCTAATAAAGCCTTATAAGGGGCTCCTGCCGCTGCAAAAGGACCTGCTGGAATATTCGCATTACAATATTCATCTGCCGTACTGATTCCATAGGAAAATCCACCATTATGAAAACCAGGCGCTACAAATAAGGTTCCAAATTCTTCTAAAAGCGCAGAAGAACTATGAAGGCTGGGGTTTAATAAATTGAGAATTTCGTTTTTAGTTGAATCTGTTAAAAGTGGTAAATTGGAATCTAAACCTTCCGAATTACATGCTAAAAGCATATAAGAAAAAATCAGAAAGAATGGAATTTTTTTAAGTAAAGACATATTCTCTTGTTTTGAATTCTTATTTAGAGTACTTTGATTGTACATGATTGTAACTCCTATTTAGCTAAAATTTAATATTTGTTAGGTGATAAAAAGTATGTACATACTTTTGTAAAACTTTTAGATCTCTGGGTTTGTTTTACTGATTTCTATAGAATAAGCATCATGAATTTTAAAATGAATTCCCAGTCTAAAAACAGACTTTTGTACACCTTATTGTAATAGCTTTGGGTAATAAAAACCATCGCTGAAAAATGACGTTAATCAGCTTAGAGACCATACCATTAATTCTATAAAACGAATTCTAATATAAAAAACATATAAATTGTATTTGAGAATGTATAAATATCATTATATTACAAGTGTCGCATTTATCTATGGATGTTTTATTTTTTACAAAAAATGACTTTATTTTTACAACCTCGTGGCAAACTTATTTTACAGCATATAAACAGACAATCATTAAATTAAGAATGTCATTTGAAATTGTTTAGATTAAATATTTTATCTAACGATTATTAGGTGAATATTCGTTACTTTTAAATGAAAAAGTGAGCGTCACTTTGCATAAATTTTGAGTTATATTATAATAATATAAATTTCTTTGATATTTAGGACAAAATCTTTTGTATTCTGAATGGCTTTAAAGTCAAATAAACGGCAAAGAAATAGTTTGCACTTCAATAATAGAGTTGTTGAAAAATAAATACTTCCATCTGCTTTATGAAAACGGTTGATTAAAACAGTTTTATTAATTACTACTATGAAATATTTCAACAGATTTATTATGAATTCAAAGCAAGAAAACCGAGGCGAATAAAAAATTCAGTGTAACACTCTCTGAGTGCCTCTCTAAGGATCGACATTTCAGGGAGCGATGCATTGAGTTCAGGATTGAGACGCTGAGTTTTAAAGAGTGTTCTACTGAGCCTCAATCAGTTTCGAGTTGGAAGATGCCAAACTTACTTAAAACGATACTTTGAGATAAATATTTAGGTACTCAATTTGATAGAAATGAGTAATGATCAACTGTTAAGGTGGTAATCATTTTTAAGTTTTGTGATAGTTCCCACAACTTTAGGAAATTGGAATATTTTGTATATCAAACTAGTGTAGGAACTACCATAGATTTTGTACTTTTTTAAAAGTAGTAGTTCCCACAAATTAAGAATTCGTTTATAAAACCGTGATTTGCAGTAGTTCCCGTAGATTAAGTCTCATTGTAAATGTATCACTTTTAATTCAATTTATGTATGAGTTTCTCGACTTAGAAAATTTTTCTGAATTCTATAAAATTAAATATTATCAATTTTTATTACAAAATGCTGTTGGAATATAAAGTATTGAGTACTTTATTATATTTGAAGAAGAGTTTTGCGGGCAGAGGGACTCGAACCCTCACTGGAAGCTTGGAAGGCTACAGTGCTAGCCATTACACCATGCCCGCGATTCGTGCAAAAATCATTTTTTTGTGGTTAGGGTACTTGTCAATCTAAAAGAAGAATTTTTACTATCCATTGAGATGGAAGAGTATAAGAACCTTTTTTCCGATTCGATTCGGAACGAACTAAAATCTTTTGCAGAATATAGAACTGCTTATCAAGAGATCTATACATTCAGAAATATACTCAGCGTACTTCAATGGGATTCTGAGATTACTTTACCAGAAGAGGGAAGAGCAGAACGAGGTTTACAGATCGGACTTCTTTCCGGTTTAATTCATTCTAAATATGCAGGTGAAAATTTTTATAAACTTGCTACAAAAGCAAGAGAAGAAAATGAACAAAAAATTCTTCCCGGCCAAGAACAAAGAAGAATTGAATTCGAAAGATTATTTCAAGATCTAGATCGTTCTCGTCTTCTTTCTCGAGAACTTGTAGAGGAGTTTTCCATCACTACAAGTAAAGCACATTCTATTTGGGCTAAGGCCAGAAAAGAAAATCGATTTGAAGATTTTGCACCGATTCTTTCTAAGATTGTTGAGCTAAGTAAAAAACAAGCTGAATGTTATGGTTACCAAACGGAACCTTATGACGCTTTATTAGAAAATTATGAACCGGGTGAGAGGGCTGCAAATTTAGAAAAATTATTTTTTAATTTAAAAAGTAATTTAAAACCTTTAATTGCAAGAGGAAAAAAAATTCCAAATCCTTTTCAAAAAGAAATTCCAATCTACCTTCAAAACAAATTGGGGGAAACACTTCCAAATATTTTAGGGTTATCCTCTAAAATCTCTCGTTTAGATGCAAGTGAACATCCTTTTTCTACTTCTCTGGGAAGTAAGGATAAAAGAATCACTACACGTTACGATTTAAAAGACCCGCTTTCTTCTATATTCAGTATTTTGCATGAAACAGGGCATTCCCTTTATGAGGCCGGGATTTCGGAAATCGAAGGCGGCCCTTCTCCTTTGCACGATTCCGTTTCTTTGGGAATTCACGAATCTCAAAGCAGACTTTGGGAAAATCAAGTAGGTAGATCTTTAGAGTTTTGGGAAATGTACTATCCTATATTATTAGAAAATTTGAATATAAAAGAATCGGAACTTAGTTTTTCTGACCTTTTCTCGTATATCAATCAATCTGCCCCTTCTTTGATTCGGGTGGAAGCGGATCAGATCACTTATAACCTTCATATCATTCTCCGGTTTGAAATTGAAAGAGAATTGATAAACGGTAAGATTCAAGTTTATGAACTTCCTGAAATTTGGAATTCTAAAATGAAAGAAATGTTCGGCATTGTTGTGTCTTCCGATAGAGAAGGAGTTTTGCAGGATGTTCATTGGAGTGGAGGCGCCTTTGGTTACTTTCCTACTTACACTTTAGGGAATATTTATTCTGCACAGTTTTTTCAAACTTTCTTAAAACAAAATCCAAATTTTCAAACAACAGTAAAAGAAAAAAAAGACTTTTCTTCCCTTTTAAATTGGCTCAGGCAAAACGTTCATTGGAAGGGAAAATTCTATTCGGCGGAAGACCTAATTCGTTCGGCTACGGATACAAATCCTGATTCTTCTTATTTGGTTCAGTATCTCGAGAAAAAAATTATTGAATTGGAGTCTACCTAACATGGATGAAAATGAGGAACTTACGCTAAAATCTTTTGAAGAAATTTCTTATTTTGATAATTTAGCACTTTATTATCTTTGTAATGAAACTCCTCCTCAAACTCTGGCATTGGCTTTTTTAGTCGGTGATAGTAAAGTTTGCGGTTCTATGCTTGGAGTTCTCGAAGGAGAAAGAAGACAATACGTGCATCAGTTGATGGCAGAACAAAAAGACGTAGAGTTGTCTAAAAAAGAATCTGCTGTTCAAGGTCTTTTGATTATCGCAGAAGGTTTGATCACTAGAAAATTGATTGTAAAAAATGGGAAATTCTATTACGGAACTAAACGTTAGTCGCTTTTTAATCGAATTACTGAAAATCCTAAAAAAGCCCACGCGATTAAAAATGAAATTCCGCCGATTGGTGTAATCGCTCCTAAAATTTTGATTCCGGTAACTGACAATACATATAAAGATCCGGAAAATATTAGAATTCCTGCAAGAAATAGAATCGAAGAAATCCAAACAAATACATTGTTATTTAAATGGCCGGTCAAAGCTAAAATTAAAGGTGGAATGCTGTGAATCAAGTGATACCGATTTCCGGTTTCGTAGATCGATAACATTTCTGGACTTAGAATTGATTTTAGCCCGTGTGCTCCAAAGGCTCCTAAAGCCACTCCTAGAAATCCGAATAAAGACGAAAGTATAAGAATTGTTTTTTGTTTTATTGTCATAAGTTTAATGGAATCGATTTAGAATTCTTGAATAGCATAACTTTTAAACCGAATACATTTTTTCTGAATCAACCAAAATAGATAAGCGGTCTGTTCTATATCTAATTTAGAATCAAAAAGAGCTTTGATCTTGTTTTTTTCCATTTCTTGTTTAAGTTCCTCGTAAAAACTAGTCTTACCGAAAACAAAAGAAATTGGAACTAAGGTTTCGCGTTCTCCTTGTCTTAGAGGTAAAATCAACGTTACTCCTCTTTGACATCCTTGGCTTTCTCCTTCAAAACGAATGATTCTATGTTTGGACCAATCCCAATCATCTAAAGATCCGTGAAACATGTCCTTATGAGGTAACGAAGACGTGGAATGAATAAATCCATCGAATCCGAATAAACGCAACCGTGTAGACGCATTTCCGTAATGAATCGATGGATCTCTAAAGTAGGTTCCTGCAACGGAAACGTGGTTTTCGGGTGATAAAACCGAGTCGGTCGGATAAGGCATAGGGTTTCGTTTAACTAATGTTCTGCGACTTCCGATCGGCACAATACAGTTTAAAGATAAAATAACACCTAATACGCCTAAGGTGAATATTTTAATTTGGAATTTCATACTTTGATCTATTCTTTTTTTATCAATCGATGGGGAAGTTTAACGCCGATTCCGGTTACACGAGTACATTTATAAAAGTATAAATTGAAAAATATAGATTTAACATAGTAATCCGTTTGTACGTCAAAAAGGAGATCGGCTTTGTCTTGAATCGCATTTTGAACTGCGGCTTCATAACTTTCATCCCCGGTGTAAACAAGCCAAAACCAACCTTCTCCACAAGACTGACCGGAAAGTTTTCCGACTGGGTCCATCCCTCGAACATCCGTATAACTTTGAGAGTAAAACCAGCCTGGAGTTTTTACGTTTGTATAGATACAATTTGTAATCGTAGTCAATGCAATGAGTAAAATAAGATAAGTTCTTTTGAATGACATTTTCATTTTTTGTCCTGGGTTGTATTCAAACTTTTGAATAGCTTGGGCTTAAAAAATGAAAAGTCAAGATAAAAGAATTTAGGGTAAATTTCCTAAAGGAAAAAATCATATTTAAAAAAATAAATCGTTTCTTGATGCGGATTGAATTTAGGTTTAACCTTCGGTTTTGTCTTGACTCGCAAAAAGTTTGATTTATCCAAATGAAGTGATGCAAACTGAAGATAAAAAGTACATTCGTGTTTGGAAGAAGTTAAACGTTTCCGAAATTTCTTCCCAATTATTGCTGATAGATGATTTGTATGGAACCTGTGGAAATTGTAAACACCTCGGTCTAAATTATACGAAAGATAAAATTTGTCCCGAATGTAAAACTAAATTCCGTTATTTGGCAACTAATTCAAAGTCTCAAACTGAAATTGCTAAAATTCTAACCCGTCTCGAAAAAGAAAATTTAGATTTAATATTAATCGATCGAGACGATTTCAATCAATCTAAAGCAAAAAACGCCATAAAAGATTTATTTAAACCGACAGAATGAAGTATTCAAAATCGGATTTTAGATTTAGAAAGCCCTAAAATCTCAAAAGAATTTTTATCCAATCATATTTTATGTAAAATCATCGTTATACGATACAGTAAAAATGAAAATACTATTCTATAATGATTTTACTTTAAATCCATTCCAAAACTCTGATTCAATTTAGATTTATCGATAAAAAGCATGTTCAAATATTTTATAAAACCTACATTTTGTAGAGTTCAGATCCCAACTTTTTCAGTAAGAAAAAGTTACGCCGAAGGCCTTTTTCGCGCAACAGCCCGGTAGCGACTTTTATTTAAAAGTTTTATTTTTCGGTACATTCAAAGCAGAAACGCCTAAACTTTTTTAAGTTGTTCTTTTAGGTTTTAAAACGGAATTTTGCATTATTCCCGTTACTTAATCATTATATATTAATGACCGTTAGGTGATGATCAAAAAAAATCCGGAATTATTTTTTTTCGGAATCGATAAGATTTTTTAAACCTTGGATCGTTCTTTCTAATTCCGTAATTTGTTCTTTGAAAACGTTCAAGTCCAAAGAAGATTTTCCATCTGTGGAGTGAAGTTCTTCATAACCCTTTGCCATTAGAGTATAAAATGATTTTTGAATGTTATTGAGTCCTGTTTCAAAATTTTTTGGGTTAATTTCACTTTTTCGTTTTTGAATTTTTTTCAAAAAATAAAATCCAAAACGTAATAGAGAAACAAAATAAGCCGGAGCCAAAAGAAAAATCGCTGTCAGAGACACCGGACCTAAATTCCAAGTTTGAGACAACGTTTGGTGAAAAAATGCCCGAAGCGCCGAAACGATCAATACGCCTAAAGTATAATTGAGACGGGTTGTGGTGGGTGAGATTGTATTGAACAAATATACAAGAACCAGAGAAAAAATTAAAACTAAAAAAAGATCTAAAGGAACAATGGAAAAAAGAATCTTTAAAAAAGAACGAATCGCTTCGATCGTATTCAGAAATGATTGGATAGACTGAGATAGGTTGTCAAAACTCGTTTTCAGCTCTGAAAAAAAATCGGTAATCTGACTCATGAAATGGCCCTCAAAAATTCCTGGATGGAAGAAACTCAAATCTTTACTTGTGAAAGTGCAACAACTTTCCTTTTTACGAAAGCTTTATCTAGCATATTCCGTAATCGGAATTTCTTTTCTTGTCTTACATGAAAATCATCTTCCGATCTTATTTGTTTTTCTTTTGGTTTCAGGTGCGTTTATCGTTGCGAGCGGTTTTTTCTTTTTGATCTCTTTTGCGTTTGGAAAATTACTCAAACAAAAATCCATTAAAAAGTACAAAATAGGTCCGGATTCGGCTACGACTTACGACACGATTCAAATTCTTTTAAATCCTTTTGCGGAAGTAATTGTATTTATTTTTTGTATCGCATTTCTTTTTTTTACTGATTTTTATTCTAATCGATCCGGTGTGATCTTCATTATCGTTTATTGTTCGATAGGTTTTATACTTCGTTTTTTAGAAAGTACCGTTTTTTACAGAATTTCTTTACTTGGTTTAATGATTTTAACCGGAGGACTTTTGAGTTTTAAAGCTCTTCAGCAAGTAGAAATTTTAACTTCTTATCTTCTTTTTAAACCAACTTGGGAACAAAAGGAACTTACAAATTGGGAATACAATTCGGAATCTAGAATTTTAAAAAATTCTAATATTCAAGTTCAACTTTCCCTTCCAGAAGATTTTTATTTTCATAATCCTAAAAATCTTACTTTAAAAGATCAAACCGGAACCGGTCAAATCGCAGGAATCATTTCTTCCAGTGAAACGGACCCTAATCGTTATCCTTCGATTCGAATCTTTTATTTTCCGGAACCTTTTTTAGAAATTGATAAAATTAAACCTGAGTTTGTAAAATTTTTAGATTTGTCCATAAACCAGGGAGAAATGGTCGAAGTACACGAGTTAGGTGAAGAGAATTTTGAAAAAAGAATGGATGGAGTTTTTTGGACCTACTATGACAATCTTAGGCCCAGATACGCTAAAACCGGTTTTTTTATAGCCTCAGGGGATAAACTTCCGGATTCTTTTTTATTTCATATTTCGGAAAGTTTAGTGAAAGGAAGGACCCACGAAGAATCCGTGGAGAAAATTCTGCAAAGTTTTAAAAGAGAATAACTAAGGTTTTCCGATTTTTAAAAAAATTGAAATTTTAATATATGATTCTTGTCGGTTGATTTTTTGTTATGACTGTTATTGTGTTTAAGAACTTATTTTTTTGGAGAAAGTAAAACAACAATTTTGAAATTCAATGCGGATGACTCAGTAATTCTACTTCCATTGATATTATGTTATACGAACGAGATTTCAAATGGATGAGGCGATTATCAAATGTCAAAAATTATGGGGAATCAATCGTCTGCTCAATTTCATCAATTTTTTATAGAAATAAAAAAACACAAAAAGGTTTGGACTTTGCGGGATGAAAGTGGTTTTCCTAGTCCTATAACAATTTCCGGAAAAAGAGTTATGTCTTTTTGGTCATCCCTAAATCGGGTGCAAACGGTCATCGATCATGTGGATGCATATTCTTTATTTAAAACTTATGAAATTTCCTTTCAGAATTTTATGGATCGTTGGCTTCCGGGTTTGAAAAACGACAATTTATTGGTGGGTATTAATTGGACCGGATCCGAAGCGACCGGGTATGATCTTGAGCCAGAAAAAGCATTAGAATATTTGAATGATTTAATTTTTTAATATTTTTTGCTTATTCGTTTTTGTTTAGAAGTCCATATAAAATGAATGTTTAACTGATGTAGAAACGGAGGTTTATATATAGGTTTAGTTTTATAGAGAATTCTTTTAGGCAAAGTTTTACTGAAACATGATATTCCTACAAACTATGTCACACTGTGTAATTTACGTCTTTTGGGAATTCCTTTCTTGTTATTGCTTTTATACGAGTTTCCACATTTTATAAAATTCAGCGTATTATTTTTGTCGACCTTTCGGCAAGGATGGACGGGCTTTAAATTTAGAATTTCATTTATAAATATCTTTTTACAATAGAGTTCTTGAAAAAATTCATGTTTGCAAAGGATTTTCCCTATTCGTTTTAATAAGAAAATTAATTTTTCAATGACTCTAATATAAAAAACTATCAAGCGCAGTTTATTTTTAAAATTTGAAAAAGTTAAACAAAATCCAATCTGTAAAGGTATATAAACAAATTTGAATTCGGTTATAATTCAATTTCAAGCAACTGTTTGGATTTATCCGGGTAAAGGAGGATGGCATTTTTTGACATTGCCCGTTAAAACTTCCAAAGAAATACGAACTATATTAGATAAAACGCATAGATCTTGGGGAATGATTCCAGTTCTAGCTAAAATTGGTATTACGAGTTGGAATACTTCTATTTTTCCTGAAAAAAATTCTATAAAGTATGTTCTACCTTTAAAAGCAGACGTCCGTAAAAAAGAAAAAATCACAGTGAATCAAAAAGTTCGCGTTTCAATTACAATTCAATTTTGATTTTTACTCAGAATTATATAATAGAGTGGTTGAGAAATTTCATAATTAAGATTTGTAAAATTGCTTCAATTGTATATTTCAATGCAACGAAAACAGATAGAGAATTAGTTTTTCAACAACTCTAATAAAGAACCAATCCAATAATTTACACTTCAATCTCTTTTGTATTGGATTCTATCCAACTTACATTAAACGGCGTTTTGTGATGAACATTTAGGTATATAAATGAATAGGAAAGAAATTTGTCTGAAAATTCGCATTATTATATAAGATTAGTTAGATAATTTTTATATAATAAATTTTCAATGTATAATTTAAAAAACGTTTTTATTTCATAAAAATGTAGTAACTAACTCATTTGATTGAGGTTCAAAAATAAGTAATTCTCAGGTTTTAAGACAAATTTTTTATAGTTCTGAGTAATAAAAACTTTTTCGGCCGAAAAGTATTTTAGATTTTGTGTCTAATTACGACATTTTATTAAAATCGCTTTTCAACCTTTATATAATAATTTTAGAATATTCTAAAATTGTTATTCAAAATAATTTTGACCAATAACGGAAAGAGGATTTACCATTGTTCCTTGAACTCGTAGACCTAAATGAAGATGTGGCCCCGTTGACATACCGGTAGAACCTACTTTACCGATCAGATCTCCTTTTTTTATCTTATCACCTACTTTCACGTTCAATTCGGATTGATGCATGTATAAAGAATAAACTTCCAAACCATGATCTATCACCGTGAAATTTCCTTCATAATACATGGATCTGGATAAAACTACGGTTCCATCGTTGATCGCATAAATAGGGGTTCCTTGTGCTCCTTTAAAATCGACACCGCCGTGCGGTTTACCTTTTGTTTTGTTATAAATTCGTCTTTTGTAAAACGGACTTGTAAAATGAACCTCTGTCACCGGATAAACGAAGTCGGATGCGATTTGTAAATCTGTTTTAGAACGAAACGCTTCCGCTTTTGCTTTAGAACATTCTGCAATAAAATCCAGAGTTTCTTGAGGAAGTTCTTGGGAGGTGTATTTTTTATCCATAGTAAGAGAAGAAATTTTTGTGACCGAAAAAGTGGTTTTATGGATGGGGATTTCGTATTCCTTATAGTCGTTTTTTCTAAAAAGATTTTTATCATGTATTTCTAATATTCCACTTTTTTTATTAAACTCTGGTGAAATCGGAATCCAAGCGTAAAAAACCAAATCTTTTTTTGTATAGGGAATTTCTTTTTTTTCCCAATAAATTTTGATTCTATCTAATTTAGAAAGAATCGTTTTTTCCGGAATGAGTTTCAGAAATAACAATTCTCCTTGTGCAAATTTTCTGCTTCGGATTGAAAAAGAAAAAAGAGATTCTTTTTTTTGGATAACTTCGAATTCGAGATTTACTTGTTTTTTCTTTTTTTCTTTTAATTCTTTTTTAGAATCGGAATGAGTTTCTTTTTTGATTTTCGATTCTTCGCTTTTTTTAAGAACAATATGAATCTCTTTCTTAGTTTTTGTTTCTTTGATTTTAACTTCTTCGTTTTTAGGAAATATAGTTTCGAAATTTAAGAATAGAATAAAAATTATAAAATAAAGAATTTTGATGTACTTTTGCATTGTGTTTTTGAGAATATTTTTATACGGCCGAATTTAAGATTCTTTTAAAAATATCTATAAAATCTAAGAGTAAAAATTTTCTGATCGAATTTTTGATTTATATATCGGTTCGATTTTTAAAACGAATTATTATAAATTTTTAGTAAAATTTATACTTAACACGGAAGGGATCGATACGAGGAAATTCAGCAACACACACTCCATGGATCGAGTTTTAGATCGTGTTCTAAATTGAATCTAAAGACGATTGTTGTATCATGTTTTTTGTATGCAATTTATTGACCGGAGCTAAAGAGCCTGGTGGCTGCCTATGGCAGGCCGGATTCGCTCCGGTTTTCTTACGCCAAACTCGCGTTATACTTAGTTTTGAAACGATTTCTTATATATAGTAGAATGTTTTTTAATTTTTTCTTTTATTGAAATCTTAGTAAGATCCAATA
Organism: Leptospira kirschneri serovar Cynopteri str. 3522 CT; assembly: GCF_000243695.2. Classification (NCBI taxonomy): domain Bacteria; kingdom Pseudomonadati; phylum Spirochaetota; class Leptospiria; order Leptospirales; family Leptospiraceae; genus Leptospira; species Leptospira kirschneri. The sequence continues at coordinate 177,001 of NZ_AHMN02000022.1, forward strand.
TCAATCATTCTAAACGCCTAATTTCTGTATAAAATTTTCATTACAAAAATTGAAATTCCATTTTATAAAGGTTTCTATTCTAAAAATTTATTTTCTATAGTCTCGAAAAGAATTGTTGTAACCCTTATTACTCAGAGTTATAAAATAAAGTGTTCAGTCTTCTGCAATTGAAGTAGTTTTACTAAATCTCCACTATAGAATTTTTCAACAACTCTATTATAAAACAAAATTGGATGCTCTGTTATAGTTCTGAGTAAAACTAAAACGGAGTAGTTCCTACGAATTACGTCTCATTCTGTTTAAATCGTATTTTTCTCTTTTAAACTTTTGAGGTAGTTCCCACGTTTTAAATCTACGATGAACTTTATTTCTTTTAATTTATCTCTCTGCGTATGTGGTTTGAAAAAATCTATCTGTAATAGTTCCCACATTTAAGATTTTCTTTGAAAATTACCTAAGCAAATTTCTAATTTTACCGATTCTTGTTAGCAGGATCGGATAAAACAAATGCAACAAGAGGAATGGCTGGAGCAGCTTACGAAACTTTTTCAAGACGAGATCAATCTTTATTCAAACGTTTTGGAACTTGAAATTCAAAAGTCGACTGCAATTGTTCAAGCTGACGGTAAGTCTCTTGAGTCGATTACGAAAAAAACATATGAACTACTCGTGATGGCCTCTGAGATCGAAAGAGTTAGAATGAAATCGATCGAAGAAGTGTATCGTTCTAAAAATTTTACTTTTCCCGAGACTGGCGTGCCGACGTTATCCGATTTTTTGAACCGTATCGATAGAGATTCTAACTATCGATTAAAAGAATTTGGTTCTTCTTTAAAATCGATTCTGCATCGACTGAAAGAAAAAATCAAATCCAATGAAAGGCTGATTTTAACTCGTCAAGAGGTTCTTTCTAAAACGATCGAAGCGATGAAAGAAAAAGCGATGGAATCCGATATAAACACTTATGGCTCCGGAAAAAATCTAGAACGTAAACAAACCAAAAGACAATCTTTGATGCTAAATGCGTCAGCGTAAATCGATCGAATCATTTGTTATAGGAGGAAGAAGCCATGGGTTCTACATTTTCAGGTCTTGAAATCGGAAAGCGGGGTTTAACCGCGCATCAGCAAGCCCTTCAAACGACAGGTCATAATATTTCCAACGCAGATAACAAGCATTATGCGAGACAAAGGGTTACGATGACGGCGATGGATCCATTGTACGATCCTTCTCTGAATCGTGCTAATCTTCCGGGACAAATCGGTCAAGGAGTCGAAATCGCTTCTATAGAAAGGATCCGAGATAATTTTATTGACGATAGAATTATTGAAACTTCTGGAAATAAAGATTACTGGGCGGCTCGTAACGAATATCTGTATCAATTGGAAACTGTTTTTAACGAACCCAACGGCACTACTCTTAGGACTTTGATGGATAAATTTTGGTCTTCTTGGGAAGATTTAGCAAACTATCCCGAAGACAACGCACATCGTTCTGTTGTTTTAGAAAAAGCGAATGGACTTGGAAGTAGAACCGAAGACGTTTATCGTAAACTCGCACAACTCAGAGATCAAGCGAACCGTGAGATCGAAACAAAAACATATCATTTAAATACAATCTCGGAAAACATTCGTACTTTAAACGAAAGAATCGGAAAATCGGAAGCGTTAGGCGATAGACCAAACGATCTTTACGATAAACGAGACGCACTTTTACAAGAACTTTCTTCCTTGGTGGACGTTACAATCGGTCGTTCCGACGAGGATGAATTGATGGTTTTTATTGGTCAGCAAATTTTAGTTCAAGGAAATAAAGCGAACAAAATCGATATTATAGGAAATCCTTCTAAAGACGGACTTTTGGATTTGTTTTGGTCCGCAACTGGAGATCCTGTTCTTTTGAGAAAAGGAAGATTACAGGGTTTGATCGAAGTAAGAGATAAGATCATTCGCGAGAAAATTGATCAAGTAGATTCACTTTCCATAAACGTAATGGATGCTGTAAACGAAATTCATAAAGATGGTTTTGGAATTAATGGAAATACAAATCAATCATTCTTTAATATTCGTTCTTTGTCGATCAATACGTTTGGGGAATACGATTCCAACGGGGACGGTCAAAACGACGTTACTGCAATTTTTAGAATTACAGGAAGAAACACTTTAGATCCGGATCGCCCCATCGGAATAAACGGAACGATCACTTTTCATCAATCGGATACAAAAGAATCTCCCGTTTTGATTCCGTATTCTTCTAATGATACGTTAAACGGAATTATCAAGAAGATCAATGCTTCTCGTTCTGGTGTTGTGGCTTATATGAACCATGACAATCAATTGGCTTTAAAGGCTACGGTTGCGGATGATCATCCAAATAAAAATTTTATCATAAGACATATTGAAGATTCGGGAGATCTTCTTGTGGGAATGACTGGAATCTTAATGGCCTCAGGACCTTCGGGTGCGTATGACTACAAACGTCTTGGAGAAATCAATAAGTTACAAGCTCGTTCTGAAGACGTTACGTTAACCCCTCATTTTCATCCTTCTTCTCATTTTAGAGTTTCCGATTCAATTGCGAATAACGTTGCTAACATAGCAGCCGCTCGAGGTAAAGACGTAGGAGGAACGGGGGATTATAATTCACCCGGAGGTCATAAGGATGGAAGAAACGCTCTTATGGTTGCGTCTGCTTTGAGAAACAGTCCAGTTATGGTGGATTATTCTAAAACGACCGACGACTTTTATAATACTTTGATTTCTAAGTTGGGAACCGAAGCGAGGGAAGCAAAACAGGAGTTCGGAATTCAAAACGATCTTATGACCGAACTAGAAAACATGAGACAATCGGTCATGGGAGTCAACCTGGACGAAGAAATGGCCAACATGGTTCAGTTTCAGCATGCTTATAACGCGTCTGCAAAAATGATCAATACTATGAACGAAATTCTAGATACGATCATCAATCGACTAGGCGTTTGATCTCGCGGGTGATATAGGCGAGTAAGGAGAGAATTTTATGATGCGTATAACGAACATGATGCAGAACAACAGTCTGATTCATAATTTAAACAGACATCAGCTTAACATGGACGAAACTCAAAACCAACTTTCTACCGGACAAAGAATTCGTCTCCCGTCTGATGAGCCCGGTCGTGCCACAAATCAGATGTTTTTCCGTTCTAGATTAAACGAGTTGGAAACTTTTCAAAGAAATATAGACGACGGAAATTCTCGTCTGCAACAAATCGACGGGGAATTAGATCGTATCGGCTCTTTGTTTCAAAGGGCGAGAGTGTTGGCGGTTCAGGCGTCCAACGGTATTTATCAAGGCGATAAAGGTTTTGAACTTGAAGTGGCTATCGGAAAAGAAATCGACGAAATTTTAAGAGCGTTAGTCGACATTGCAAACACAAGAGACGCTACGGGGCGTCCTTTGTTTGGAGGTCACGTGATCGAAAGACCTCCTTTTGAACCGATCGAATCCAAGATCAAAGGACTTCAAGGAATCGAACTTAAAAATCAATACATAGGCGTAGAATACAGAGGTGATATAGGCGAACAACTCAGAGAGATCGAAAAAGGAGAATACGTTCCCGTAACGATACCCGGAAACAAGGTTTTCTGGGGAACCAATATGAGCATCACTAGTAAGGTAGATAACTCTGGTTATGTGGCATCTTCGGATCAAAAGTTTAAGATTGATGGAGTAGAGATACACGTGTCCGCGGGAGATACGATAGACGACATCATTGATAAGATTAACAATTCTCCTTTAGAAGTAAAGGCGAACAAATTGGCGCAGGACAACATTAGTTTAAGTTCTACGGCTCCTCATCAAATCTGGATGGAAGACGTAGAAGGTGGAACCATTTTAAGAGATATCGGACTTGTAGATTCCGCGACTTCCGAACCGCCTAACAACTATTCTAAATCTGCAACCGTAACAGGACTTTCCGTTTTCGACGTAATGATCCAATTTAGAAACGATCTGATTCAAAAAGATCAGGAAAGAATTTCCGGACGCGATCTACAAGATTTGGATTTGGCGATGGAAAATGTTCTACGTTATCGTGCAATCGTAGGCGCGAGAATGAATCGAATGGAAGAACACGCTCAAAGAGTGGATTTTGATAAATCTTATATGACCGAACTTTTATCCAAAAACGAAGGAATCGATTTTCCCGAAACCATTATGAATATGAAATGGTTGGAGACAGTGCATCAATATGCGCTTAACGTGGGATCAAAAATTATTAAACCGACATTGATGGATTTTCTAAGATAAAACACAATCCGGGAAGTAAATTTCTAAGGTAAAAATTTAAGATGGGAATCGAGATTCAAACAAAACCGTTCGGTAAAATGCAAATATCCGAAAAACAAATCTTATCTTTTCCGGAAGGTTTATTAGGATTTGAAGAATATAAAAAATTCGCATTGATCGAAGAAGAAGAGGAATCCGTTTTTAAATGGCTTCAATCGATTGAAGAAGTCGATCTTGCGTTTGTGGTAATTCCTCCTTCTCTTTTTAAAAAAGAATACAAACCTTTGATACCGGAACAGGAACTACTCGGAATTGGGATAAACGAGATAAAAGAAAGTCTAACGTTGGTGATCGTAACGGTTCCAGGAGAAGATCCTTCGATGATGACCGCAAATACTCAAGGTCCGATTCTGATCAATAAAGAAACACTTATAGGAAAACAATTCATTTCTAGAAACGAATCTCATTCGGTTCGAGAAAAAATTCTCGAATCAGCAGCGGTGGAGATCGGTTAGTGCTGGTTTTAGCGAGAAGAACGAACGAATCGATTATGATCGGAGATGATATAGAAATTGTCATCGTCGATATAAAAGGCGATCAGGTTAAGATTGGAGTTAAGGCGCCTAGGGATGTTTCGGTACACAGAGCCGAAGTTTATAAAGATATTCAGGAAGAAAATAAAAAAGCCGCAGAAACCAAAATCAAACCAGCGGATCTCGGTAAGATAGGAAACATTTTGAAAAAGAAAGATTCTGGAAAAAAAGAATAACCGTTTTATTAAAGTTTTTGAATCTTACGTTTTAAATATAAGAACGTGTCTTAAAACTGAGAGTTCTTACAGCTTGATCTTTCTGATAAAGTACAATTAAGTCTTGAGACACGTTGTAAGAACCTTAATCTATAAAGATCAGAAAATTTCTTATGATTATTTATTCTAAATTTTAATTTAAGAATATTTTAATTTATTATTTTAGATTGTGTGCTATGAGTTTTTTAATAAATCAAATAGTAATTATATTATTTCTTTTTTTTTCGATTTCTTGTTTTTCTGGAATTCGTAAAGAGCTAAATTATTTTTCTGATACAATCGCATTCTATTCGTTTGAAAATGGTCCTGATCTGCCCAATTGGTTGGATCGGAGCGCAACCTATATAAACAACGAAAAACGGGATCATTTTAAAACTGCAATTATGGACGCTTTGAATCGAATGGGAAATCGAAATGATTCCTTAGTGAATGGATCGATATTGAGAATTTTTTCGAAAGAATTGAGTGAAGAAATTGCAGAGCGTTCTTATCAAAACTTTGAACGTTTTCCTAATCAAACTTATCAACTATGGATATTAAAAAAGGAAGACTATATCAATCCGGGTAGGAGAATTCGAAGGACTGTATTTTTACTCTATCCTACAATAGATTCAATTCACTTTATATTTTTGGAATTGAACCAATTCATAGACTTTCAAACTATTTATACGTTTCAGGATTGGTCTAATTATTCATTATCGGAATCAAATATCAAATCTTACTTGGAAATTTTTATCCCGGATTCGGCAATTGGAACATTATCTTATTATAAAGATGTTACTGGTGAATCTAAAAAATTTCACGTCGTTTATAAAACTATCGTTTCTACATCCGAACAGGATAAGATCAAAGAACAAAATAAAGAAACAGGAACAGATTCTAGAGAAGCTGAAAAAAGACTGATGGAATTGAAGCGATTGTTAGATAAAAAATTGATTTCCGAGGAAGAATTTAAAAAGAAACGAGAAGAAATTTTAAAATCGCTTTAAAATTTTTAATACTACACTTTAGAACTTAAAAGAAATATAATACTCTAATGCACTCATTTGCAAAATAACGTGAGTTCAACGTAAAAAAATTGGGGCGAATAAAAAACTCAGGTGCTGCTCTCTATGGATCGCAGCATAATAATTGCTTTCGAATTTGTTATGCCGAACTCACATTAAAATGCTATTTTTTGATTATATCTTTATGAGAATTTTTACGTAAAACATTGTTTAAAAAGTTTTATTAAAAATTTAGTTTATAAGGGTTTTCTAAATTTTTTCTGCATATAATTTCCAAGCGTCTGAAAGATAGTAAGTATTTAATTTTCCTTTATATTTTTGCTTTCCATTTTTTTTTTAACCCATTGAATGATTTGGTTATACCATTGATCGAATTTCATTATATCGTATTGTAATGGGTTTATCACCGCAAAATTTTTGCTCCAATATAATCTTCCATAATTTTGTTTTTCGTTGAAATTATGACGGCTATATTCGATACAAGGAGCCTCAAAGATATTTTTTATATAATAAAGATTTTGTTCCGTTCGATTTGTTTTAGTTTGAGAAAACTCAAAATTCCAAGGAAATGATTTGTTCCAAATATAGTAGATAAAGTCGTTTTCGTGATCTTTCGAAAAATCATCGATCATAAAAGCGTCTTTTGAAGCTGACGAAGCGTCCGCTTTAAGAATTTGAATTTCAGAAATAGATTTTAAGAAATATTAAAATGAACTTTCATCGATTTTAGTCATAGTGACTGCAATTTGTTTTCCCATAAAAAGATTTTATAAAGGTTGATTTATAGTTTTTGTGCAAATCTTTAATTTAAGGTTTTTGAATAATAACGTATTTTATAAAATTTTAATTTTTTGTAAAATAACAACGTTTTCATTTTGATATGATCTTTAAAAATCAATTATTGTATAATTGTTCTGAATTATTTTAAGATAAGTTATAAAAAATATTCAATAGAGTTGTTGAAAAATTAATTCTTCATCCGCTTCTATTTCATGGAAATGGTCGATTGAAACAGTTTTGTTAATTGAACTATGGAATTTTCAACAACTCTAATGGTTTTTAAAAAAGGAAATCTAAGTAGAATAAATTTTTATTAGATAATGACAGAAAAGGTCAATTTCATACAGGTACTTAATAAGACAATTTTTATATTCTAAAAATTTAAAGTATCTTTTGAAGTAAATAAATTTAAAAAATGGGAGCGGCTTTGTCACAAGCCACTCCAAAGAGAATAGTGAAGAGAATTAGATTCTTTTGTTTTAAACGTAGTAAAAAGTTTAAAACAAAAAGTCTCCAATTGAACATATCTATCAAAACCGATCTAAAATATAAAGAAAAACAAATTATAATTTTATATTTTTCGTCAAATCACTGTTATAGATTTGAAATAATTTATTGAATAGTGTATACGAAAAAATACTTTTTTGTCAAATTGGAAGCCTTAGAAACGAATTATCCAGCAATCTTTCCTTCTTTTTCCTGACGATCTGCTTCAAAAGCGTCTTCTAATTGACGCATTGAATTTTTAGAAAATTGAATAAATTCTTTTTCGTTTCCTCGAATTTGGAATTGACCTTTCAAAGTCAATTCGTCGTGAGCCCTGAACTTTTTAACTTTCTTTTCCACTTCGGAATCCATAAAACCTAATTGACTCAAAGTTTCTCCGGCTAATTCCAATGCAGAGGCGAAAGTATCTCTACGAATAATTTGAATTCCTAGTTCCATTAGTTTGAAAACGTGTTCCCGATTTCTCGCTCTCGCTATGATGGTCAAATTCGGGAAATTTTTTTTAATCAATTCGGCGATTTTTACCGAAATATCAATATCCTGAATAGCTAATATAAATAAATCTGCATGTTCCGCGCCAGCGGACCTTAAAAGACTTAATTTACTTGCGTCTCCGTAGTAGATCTTATAACCGAATTTTCTTGCTAAGTTCACTTGGTCAGGGTTATGCTCCAATGCAGTAAAACCGATCTTGTGAACGAAAAGCATTCTCGCAATAATCTGGCCAAATCTTCCAAAGCCGACCACGATAACTCGATTCTGCTCTTCTATAGTATCTTCTTTTAAATTTTGATTTTCTTTGAAAATCCATTTGGCCGTTTTATCTTTGAGAATTCCAAGGACGGGAGTTAAACCCATGGAAAAAGTTACAACTGCAATTACTAAATCAGCTTTTTCTTTTGGAAGAATGGATAGGGATACTCCAACTCCTAAAATTACAAATGCAAATTCGCCACCTTGTGAGATGATCGTGGAAAGATTAAGAGAGACTTCCTTAGAATGTTTAGTAATTATACCGATGGAATACAAAATAATCGCTTTAACGAATATTAAAATAAATGCAAGTAATATTACAAGGATCGGGTCTTTTAAAACTTCTCCCAGATTGATAGACATTCCGACGGCTAAAAAAAATAATCCAAGAAATAATCCTTTAAACGGTTCTAGATTGGATTCTAATTCGTGTCTGTATTCAGAGTCCGCAAGTATAACTCCTCCTAAAAAAGATCCAAGGGCCATCGATAATCCTACTTGATTCATTAGAATCGAAACTCCGATAACGATCAAAAGGGACAGGGCAGTGAAAATTTCATGATTCCCACTGGAAGCGACTAACTTAAACAAAGGTCTCGCTAAAAACCTTCCCGCTAAAATAACGGCAATAATTGTTCCGATAGCAAATAAGATTTCCTTTATACTTCCATGAGATTCCGGATCGGAGGTAGATTCGGTTAAAAAGGAAAGTGTAGCCATAATTGGAATTACTGCTAAATCTTGGAACAGAAGAATCGCAAAAGCGCTTCTGCCGTGTGTAGTATTGAGTTCGTTTTTTTCTCCCAAAACTTGAAGAGCAAATGCAGTAGAAGATAATGAAATACTAATGCTGATTACAATTGCTTGGCGTTTTTCCAAACCTAAGAAAGAAAGTAATATAAAAAAAGTAAGAGAAGTTAAAACGACTTGAAGACCTCCCAAGCCGAAAACGGGCCTTCTCAAAATCCAAAGTCTTTGAGGTTTTAATTCAAGTCCTATTAAAAATAAAAGTAAGACAACCCCAAATTCGGAAAGATGTAAAATACTATCCACGTCGGTGATTAAACCTATTCCCCAAGGACCGATTATAGTTCCACCAACGAGATAACCTACTACGGAACCTAATCCAATTTTTTTGAACAAAGGTACTGAAATTACTGCTGCAGAAAGAAATACAATAAGGTTTATAAGTAAATTATAATTTAGCATTCTTTTAAATTAACGATTTGAAAATAACTTCATAAAAGAAACTGTGAAAGAATGTGCGTCTCCCGGCCAACGAGAAGAAACGTAATTTCCGTCCGTGATTGAATGACCCCTTTTTAATTTTTTATGATTGTCTCTAAAGATTGGTTTTGGGCCGAAGTGAAAATCATTCGGATCTTTTAGAGCCGATCTTACTTCTTCTTCAACGGTTTGAGGATAAGTTCTATAATAATTTCCCAACCAAAGTCTAGTAAGGTTCCAAGCCGCCATTTCTTGAGATTTTAAAAGAGCCGTAGTTTTTTTTCCGTAAAGAATAGAACGATTAGTTCCAGGTAATTTACTACGAGCTGCTAAAACGACACCGTGACAAATTGCTCCGACAGGTTTACCAGTAGCAAAAAATGAACCTACAAATTTTTGTAATTCTTCTGATTCTAAGTATTCTTTCATTCCCGGAGCGTGCCCACCTGGAAGAATGAGTCCTGCAAAATTCTCCGTTTTTAAATCTTTATAAGAGATTGGATTCTGAAAGTTCGGATCGGAGATCATTTCATTGTAAGCGGTTCTGGCTTTTTTATGAGCGATTAAAATCGGTTTCCAAATTCCAAGACCTTTTCCAGTAAGCATTCTAAAATCAGCAGATCCAGGTTTGCCGTTTGGGGTTGCAAAAAATACTTCATAACCATTTTCCTTTAATATTTTCCAAGGAATTGAAGCTTCGGAAGGATCGAAATCGACGGAAGGTAAGGGAATTAAAACTTTATAAGTAGAGATCATGGTATCGATTCTAATTTTTGTTTTAAAAAATCAAGACCTTAAAAAAACAAATTCGGATGTATGATCAGTATAATTTTTTATGAAAGTTAAATCTTTTTAAAACGACTCATTTTAGGTTCTTCGTTTAGGTCAAATTATTGGTAAAACCAATCAATTGTGGAAATTAATTTTTAGAAAACACAATAGCTTGATTTGGGCGAGCATCATGGAAGTGAAGGGTTGAGGGTTCTTTATGCGGAAATTTTTACAATGTCGAGATTGTTTCGTAAAAACTCTGATAAGAGTTCTTTAAATTGAAGTCATCGAAAAATTTTATACATTCTATATTAGAGTTTTTAAAAAATTTCATAGTGAAATTAACAAAACTGATTTAATTGTCCATTTTCAATGTAACGAAAACAGATGGGAAATTCATTTTCAACAACTCTAATATAATGTGAGTTCGACGTAAGAAAATCAGAAATGGGCTCTTTAGCTCTGGTCAATAAATTGCATGCAAGAAACGTTATACAGTATATCGTTTTTAGTTTCAATATAAAACACGATCTGTCGAGCGACCATAGAAGCGAGACAGCTTGAGTTTTATAGCTGCGTTAACTCACGTTACTAATCTCTATAAAATTGAGTACCTTTAATTCTATCACAAAACGCTGATTCATGTAAAATATTAGGTACTTTATTATAGTTATGAGTAATATAAATTTTAATAAAAGCAGTTTCAAAATTTAAAAAACGCGAAAATTTATACATAATTTTAGAAATGAAACTGCAATTCAAAAGCAGTAAAAATTTTTGTTGACTAAAATTTTAAATTCTTATTTTATAAAATTAAATTGTGCACAATTTAATTGAGGTTCGATATGAACGAGACATTATATGATTTAACAGCAACTCTAAACAATGGAAAGGAACAAAAATTAGAAGATTATAAAGGGAAAGTACTCTTAATTGTAAATACCGCCAGCGAATGCGCTTTTACGCCACAATACGCAGGTTTACAAAATTTATATGATAAGTATAAAACCGAAGGGCTGGAAATTTTAGGTTTTCCGTGTGATCAGTTTAAACATCAGGAGCCGGGCTCTGATGAAACGATCAAAAACTTTTGTCAGAAAAATTACGGAGTGAAATTCCCTATTTTTAAAAAAATAGAAGTAAACGGAGATAACGCTCATCCAGTATTTCAGTTTTTAAGAAATAAGGCTTCGGGCTTTTTAGGAAATTCAATCAAATGGAACTTTACTAAATTTTTAGTGGATAAACAAGGGAACGTAATCAAACGTTATTCTCCCATTACTACTCCCGAAAATATTGAAAAAGAGATCCAGAATCTTTTAAAACAATAAAAATAAAGCCGACTTCTTTAAAAATGGGAAAGACCACAAAAAATCTTTTTTTAGAAAATCAGATTTGTTTTCCGCTTTATGCCTGTTCCAGAGCTTTGACCGCGATTTATCGTCCTATATTAGAAGAATTAGGTATTACTTATCCACAATATTTAGTTTTACTCATACTCTGGAAGGAGGATGCTTGTAGCGTAAAAGAAATTGGAAAAAAATTATATCTGGATTCCGGAACTTTGACACCCCTGCTTAAACGTTTAGAGGATTCAGAATTTGTAATACGAAAACGTTCTAAAGAAGACGAACGTTCCGTAAAAATTTACCTTTCTGCAAAAGGAAAAAAACTTAGAGATAAGGCGGTTTTTGTTCCTTCAAAACTGATTGAAAGTTTGGAAATAGATAAAAAAAGTCTTATCGATCTTAAAAAAGATCTGGATCGATTGCTTCTGATTCTTTCTGAAAAAGTGGAATAAATTTTGTATCTGTTACAAATTCCATAGAAACGATATTTGAAATGAGCCGTGGATTTTACGAAGATACGGTTTACTATCTTTTAAAAGGAAGTCTTCATTTTAATTTTTAGAAAACACAATAGTTTGATTTGGACGAGTGAAGAGTTGAGGGTTCTTTACGCGGAAATTTTTACAATGTCGAGATTGTTTCGTAAAAACTCTGATAAGAATTTCTTAAATTGAAGTCATCGAAAAATTTTATACAATTCTATATTAGAGTTTTTTAAAAATTCCATAGTGGAATTAACAAAACTGATTTAATTGTCCGTTTCAAGCAGATGGAGAATTAATTTTTCAACTACTCTATTGACTGATAACTTATGATTGGGGCGAAAAATTATATAAGAGATTTTTTCTAAGTGGAAAATTTCTAAAAAACCTATAAACGGTAGTACTTTATGAATTTCTAATTAACTGCCGCTTTCCTACAGAAATCGTTGTAGATAAAAGTTTGCAAACTTTTTAATACTTTTCTATTAGCAATCTTTGAATTCTGTACAAATTTTAAATATATAAGGCTAATTTTTTTCGTAAATAAACTACTCATAATTACATCATAAAATACTCAAACCATTAATTTAAATTTCTGTAATGTAAATTCAGAGAAAGAGAATTTGGGCAGATCCGGTGTTGCCGGACCGCGCTTTCAGCTTCAATCAATAAGATGCATGAAAGAAACGTAATATTTCGTCTTTAGTTTTAATATAGAACGCGATCCATAGAGAGCCATAACCTTACCCACAAGTATTTAGATTTCAATATTAAATCTGTGGGAATTACGACAAATCCTCTGTAAAACTGAGTTCCCGCCCTTATTTTTGGGTGGGGGCGGAGGTGGAGAAATTCGGAAGACTTTTCTCTATCAGAAAAACATGCTTTTTGCAAGTAAAAAGACTCATTCTTGTCGGAACACTTGAAAAATGTGCGTTTTTGAGCCTTATGATTCTAAAATCCTATTCAACTTGTGGGTAAGGTTATGATAGAGAGCGCTCAGCTGAGCCTCAATCACTTTTGTATTGGATTTTACAGAACTTACTTGAAACTGTATTTTGGAACAAACATTTAGATACTCAATTGGATAGGGATGAGTAACGAAAAACGAACCAAACAAAGAACACTTAATTTATATCATACGAACAAAATTTCTAGGAACTACTACAAAAAGTAGTACTACAAGTCTAAAATCGCCTCTATACACTATTCAAAACAATCAAGAAAAGAAAGAATTTGTAGTAGTTCCTAGAAACCTGGATTTTACAGACAATTCTGAAAATGTGGGAACTCATACCATGATAAAACTCACGTAAAATAGACATAATCTCTAGGAACTACCGCATTTGTTATTATTACTATAAAATCCAAAAAGAATCAAATTTTTGCATAGAATTGCAGTTTGTGGTATGGTCACCAAACAGAAGTTTTACGCAAAAACCAAATTGAAGATTGTTACTTTTGGATTTTTATAGAGATTCATTCAATTTGACTTTTGATTTTAGAAAGCCAAAAGAACCCGCACGTTTCCGAAAGAAGAAAGAAATTTTCCTCTCCTTTTGTAGAATAAGAAAAGTGTAACGCCCCATTCTGCGATATGGTCTTGTAATAGGTTTTTCCCGAAAAATTCTAAAAATCCCGATTCAGACATTCCAGATGCAATATCCAACCCCACTAATTTCGGGTATTTTATTTTCAGCACTCGCAAGAATTACAGCGCTTGCGCCTTTTCTTTCCAGAGTAATTTCTGAAATAGGAATTCCCAAAATCGCTCTAAGATGAAGTTCGAACTCGTTGAAGTTCTGTGTTCCGGCTAACGTAACCAT
>NZ_AHMN02000023.1 GCF_000243695.2 Leptospira kirschneri serovar Cynopteri str. 3522 CT
CCCCCCCAGCCTAACATTACCAAACAGAGGAAATTTTCGATTAAAAAATAGGCAGAATACTCGCAAATTTGCGAGTATTTAGATATAGATAGAGAGAAAATTAAAAAGTCATTTAAAATCAATAACTTACAAAATTCAGAGTATCATCTAGATGATACTGGGGAGTATCACTATTGATGATACTCTGATTTTAAAAAATGAAAATATTTGATACATAATGTAAAGTATGTGATACTGATTGTATCATATTTTTAACTAGTGAGTATCTATGGAAAATAGCTCAAATAATAATCAAAAATCGACCGAAAAACAATCAAGTACACATCATATTGATCCTAAGTTAGCACCAAAGGAAAATGCCAATTTTGTTCAAATCAAGGATAACTCGCTCAGAGCTATTCAGGGACTTATTCAGAAAAGCCCTGTATCAGCTCAAATTTTGTTTTTCTTCATCGAAAAGATGGGTAAGCTCAACAATTCCGTAATATGCTCATATCAGACGCTTATGGAGGTTACAGGCTATTCTAGACCTACAGTCGCAAGAGCGATCAAGCACCTCAAGGACAATAATTGGATCGATACTGTCAAAGTTGGAAGTGCTACGGCGTATTGCGTCAATGCTCAAATAGCTTGGAGAGCTGCTAACAATCAGCGGCATTATGCGATTTTTTCATCAACCGTAGTTGCAACTTCTACCGAAAATCCAGACTTCGAGGGAGATCGCAAGCTACGCAACATTCCTCACGAACTTAACTCGTTAATCGGAAAATCAATCCAGCAGGGCATTCCTGATGATATTGACGAATACGAACCTGAAGAGCTAGAAGATCCCGAACTTGATTACCGCACGTTGATGTAGGGGGTGTCGGGGGGAATTGCCGTGCAATTCCTCCTGACGGTAGGGCGAATTTATTCGCCCGATAACCCTGCTCGGTAGTTGCTCGGAGTGGCTGACACGTTGGGCGTGCCGTTCGAGATAAAATCACAAGCCTTGCCCCCCTCCTGCTGAACAAAGCGATACAGAATCACGCTCAGAGCGTGAAATAACGTCTTGGGGTTTGTCTTGGTGTCATTATGGGCGTTTCGCTCCCTTAGCCGTCAAGGTCAAGCCCTACGGGTCGCCTTTGGCGAACCTTGACCGCTAACCGCTCCACACCCTACATTTCACCAAGACAAGCCCCACGCCTGTTCTTACGGGCGAACAGCCCTATCCAAGGTTCTCACTCCGTCTAAGAATTTTAAAAATGATGTTTAAACCTCCTCAAATCGATTTTAAGGCACTTAAACCAAATCCTTCGATTTAAAATAAGCCTTACCTGTAAAATCACTTCTATGGCTTTCCTATTGCGTTTTTCGGTGGCATTCCACCAACCGATCCCACTCCGTCCAAGCTTCAATTACTAGCCCCAATCTTTGCAAGATTGTGGACTTACTCCACATTTTGCAAGCAAAATATCTCACTTCGCTCGGTAAGCCCTACGGGGTTCTCCATTCGCTACGCTCATTCCGCCTCGCCTTCAGCTCGTTGGCTTTCTGAACCACCCACCGCACTCCGATTTGCCTATTTAAGCGAGCATAGATTCGTACGGTTTGAAAACCTACCGAATCGCTCGCAGGAGAGGGAAATCCCCCTCCTTGACCTACCCCCTGCACGGATCTACGGGTCGGAGCTACGCCCTCCGCTCCGTTTTGCCCGCAATTCTGCGGGGGGTCTGGGGGGG
>NZ_AHMN02000024.1 GCF_000243695.2 Leptospira kirschneri serovar Cynopteri str. 3522 CT
CCTGATTTTTTCCAGTGGCTACAAAATGGCTTTTAGAAAAAAGTCGTGGCTACAAAAATGCAAAAATGCCTTATAAATCCACTGCACAAGCGGACTTCTCGATGGCTACAAAAGGCAAAAACGGATCGCCCTACTTGTACATACTGATATTTGCTAAGTACTCTACTGAGTACTTAGCCTATTATGTGTATGTGCATATATTTATCTCTAAGCGAGTAACAAAGCCGTCTTATCGGCGTGCAAAAAAGTAGGAGTGTAATTTCAAAAATGTACGCTGAATTTTGCCTAAAATATCCCCCACTGGCTTTCGCCACCGCCCCTTGGGGCGGTTCAAACCCTCTGGGCTTATTAGCTCCGTCGGTAAGTAAGCCATGGCACATTCAGCCCTAACGCTAGTCAAGGGTGCGGAGCACCGACTCCGTCGGCTTCGCCCTTGACTGCGTGGGCTATGTGCCTTTTATGGCTTACCGACGGAGCTAATAAGCCCAGAGGGTTTGAACCGCCCCTGTGGGGCGGTGGCGAAAGCCAGTGGGGGAACCCCGTAGGGCGCCTATAGACCTTTTGCAAAGCGCTATAGGCGAATTTGCGAAAGGTTGTATTGCGCTCTCAATCGCCGAGGGCTTAAAAACGGCCAAAAAGCAGGTGTACATTTTTGGCAAGCGCACTACTGAAAAAATGCACGGTCAGAAAACCGCATTAGGACTTGCTTAGTCATACTTTCATGCACATACACATAATAGGCTAAGTACTCTACTGAGTACTTAGCAAATATCAGTATGTACAAGTAGGGCGATCCGTTTTTGCATTTTTGTAGCCACGACTTTTTTCTAAAAGCCATTTTGTAGCCACTGGAAAAAATCAGGCTGTGGGCTTTGCCCGCAGCAATTTCGGCGGACGCGTAGCCGTCCTATTCCTGCCTCAATTGGATTTTGGTTTCCCCGGGATAAATGCCAGGACGAAAAAAGCCCTAGAATGCGTTTTTGTGCTTTAGGGTACTTTTTCTTGCACAAACACATTAAAGGGCTTCTGAGGGCTGTTTTTTTGCGTTTTAAGGGTATTTAAGGGGTTAGTCCTTAACTTCTATCGTTGTAATGCGTTTGTCTTGGATTTTGGAGCGTTCTTCTTGCTCCGAAGCAGTCAACACTATATTGGCTGGAAACTCGCAGTATTCCCTATTGTTCCCCCAAGAATTCCATACAAGGTCTTTATTGGCAACATAGACATTACTGGAGCCTGTTTTGTAGACATATAAAAATCCATGTTCTTTGAGATACTTAATTGACCTTGCAACAGTTGCCTGCCCCATATCCAAAGCGTCTTGAAAGACCTTGTAAGAACATACTACAGCGTTATATTTATCCATGTGGTCAAATATAAAAAACAGCACTTGTAGAGCCTTTGGGTTTTCTTTTAGACAGCTTCTGAGATATTCTGAATTATCTTTGTTTACTTGATAAAACCTTGTGAAAGGGCTTTTCTTTTGTCGTTTTAATTCTTCCAGCTCTTCTTGTTCTTTGGCAATTAAATCTATTGCTCGCTGTTTAAAAGACACATCATTCAAATTCTTTGGTTCTGATACGACTACTGGCATTGAAATATCCCCCTTGTTATTTATCATACTGTGATAAATACATTTATCATTCATGATAAAACTTTTATCACAAATGATAATAGAATACAAGGGGTTTTATCATAGCTGGTGATAAAACTAGTTATCACAGCTGGTGATAAAACCTAAAATCGCGTAAAGCCTTGAAAACACTTGATGTAGACCTATTTTTGAGTGTTTTTACTCTTATATCTTCTATGAACGCACCGACCAGAGGGAGGCTAGTGCGTGAAAGGGGGGATTTTCCCCCCTTAAATCCCCCTAGTCGGCTCGTGCCGACAGCACGACCTCTGGAGCTAATTAAGCCCGTCGGTAAGTAAGCCATGGCACATTCAGCCCTAACGCTAGTCAAGGGTGCGGAGCACCGA